>NZ_JAPWHT010000024.1:0-42686 GCF_027270795.1 Streptomyces sp. ActVer | reverse complement strand
GGACCGGCAGCCAGGAGGGGACCGGCGAGCGGTACGGGACCGGCAGCCAGGAGGGGACCGGCGAGCGGTACGTGACCGGCAACCGGGACGCGCGGCGGCAACCGCCACCAACCTCGTGTCCCTGCGCGGAGCACTGGCCGCCGTCTACGCGGCGACCGCCGCCCGTCCCCTCTTCCACGCCGCCCTGAACCCGTCACCCCAACTCACCCAACGAGCCGTCGGCGGCGGCATCCGAGCCATGATCCCTCTGCAGGCCGCCCTCGCGGCCCGCTCCGGCGCTCCGGTCACCGCCCTGCTGACAGCGGCGCTCGCTCAGGCGGCCCGCCGGTTCGGCCGGAAGGTGAGCATGACATGAGCCTCCGGCCGAGCCCCCGCCCCACCGCTCATCCCCTCCGCTACTCCTACGGCACCAACGGCCTGACCGACCTCCGCCTGGACGACGCCCTCTCCCTTCTCGCGGACCTCGGCTACGACGGCGTCGGCCTGACGCTCGACCACATGCACCTGGACCCGCTCGCCCCCGACCTGGCGGCCCGCACACACAAACTCGCCCGCAGACTGGACGAGCTCGGCCTGGGCGTCACCATCGAGACCGGCGCCCGCTACGTACTCGACCCGAGGCGCAAGCACGGCCCGTCCCTCCTCGACCCGGACCCGGGCCAACGCGCCCGTCGCGCCGACCTGCTCGTCCGAGCCGTCCAGATCGCCACCGACCTCGGCGCGCACGCGGTCCACTGCTTCAGCGGCATCCTCCCGAAGGACACGGCCGGAGAGTCGGACACCGAAGGGCAGACTGTCGCGGCCGAGGACGCCGCCTGGAAGCGCCTCGCCGAAACCCTCACCCGCGTCCTCGACGCCGCCACCGCCGCCGGAATCCCCCTCGCCGTCGAACCCGAACCCGGTCACCTCCTCGCCACCCTCGACGACTTCCACCGTCTGCGCACCGACCTCGGGAGCCCCGACGCACTCGGCCTCACCCTCGACATCGGCCACTGCCAGTGCCTCGAACCCCTCTCACCCGCCGACTGCGTACGCGCCGCCGCCCCCTGGCTGCGCCACGTCCAGATCGAGGACATGCGGCGCGGCGTCCACGAACACCTCCCCTTCGGCGACGGAGGGATCGACTTCCCTCCCGTACTCGAAGCCCTCGCCGCCGTCGGCTACCAGGGCCTGGTCTCCGTCGAACTGCCCCGCCACTCCCACGCCGGCCCCCAACTCGCCCAGCAGTCCCTCCCGTTCCTCCACCACGCGGCCGCCGTCTCCACACCCCCGGACGCCGACCGGCCGCCGATCCCCGGCGAGGGCTCCACCGACTCCGACGGGAGAACCCCGTGAAGGACCTCCACGACGACCTCGGCACCCCGACGGACGTCGCCCCGCCGGCCCTCGCCGCCCTGCACACCCGCCTGAACGGCGGGCTAGACGGCGCCGCGCGCGCCTGGCTGGACCAGGCCCTCGACGAGGCAGCCGCCCACCCGGGCACCCACGGGCCCATCTCCGTCTGGGAGTTGCGGATCGCCGAGGCCGGCCGCCGCTGCGGCCCCGACCACGCCGAGGCGGCCCGCGTCCTCCTCCTGCACGCGGCCCGGGCCGACGCGACCACCCTCGCCCGCGTCTACCGCCAGGGCACCGCCGACGAAACGCCGCGCAGTCCTCCAGGCACTGCCCCACCTCGTGCCGGGCCCCGATGCCCTGCCGATCGTCGAGGACGCCCTGCGCACCAACGACACCCGGCTCGTGGCCGCCGCCGTCGGCCCGTACGCCGCCCTGCACCTGGACGCCCACAACTGGCGGCACGCCGTGCTCAAGTGCCTGTTCACCGGCGTCCCCGTCGAGGCGGTGGCCGACCTGCCCCGCCGCGCCCGCGCCGACGCCGAACTCGCCCGCATGCTCGCCGACTACGCCGACGAACGCACCGCCGCGGGCCGTCCCGTACCCCAGGACCTGCACCACGTCCTGGCCCTGACCGAGCACCCGGCCATCCCGCCCGGCACCGACGCCCCCCACGGCAGCGACGGCAAGGAGTCCTGATGCGCATCTTCGACCCCCACATCCACATGACGTCACGGACCACCGACGACTACGAAGCCATGCACGCGGCCGGTGTCAGAGCCGTCGTCGAACCCGCCTTCTGGCTCGGCCAGCCCCGCACCTCGGTCGCCTCCTTCCTCGACTACTTCGACTCCCTCCTCGGCTGGGAACCCTTCCGCGCCGCCCAGTACGGCATCGCCCACCACTGCACCCTCGCCCTCAACCCCAAAGAGGCCAACGACCCCCGCTGCGTCCCCGTCCTCGACGAACTGCCCCGGTATCTCGTCAAGGACCACGTCGTGGCCGTCGGCGAGATCGGCTACGACTCGATGACCCCCGCCGAGGACACCGCCCTGGCCGCCCAGCTCCAGCTCGCCGCCACCTACGAGCTGCCCGCGCTCGTCCACACCCCGCACCGCGACAAGCTGGCCGGCCTGCGCCGCACCCTCGACGTGGTCCGGGAGTCCGCACTGCCCCCGGACCACGTCCTGATCGACCACCTCAACGAGACCACGGTCAAGGAGGCCAAGGACGGCGGCTGCTGGCTCGGCTTCTCCGTCTATCCGGACACCAAGATGGACGAGGAACGGATGGTCGCCGTCCTGCAGGAGTACGGACCGGAGAAGGTACTGGTCAACTCCGCCGCCGACTGGGGCAAGAGCGACCCGCTGAAGACCCGCAAGGTCGCGGACGCCCTGCTGAAGGCCGGGTTCACCGAGGACGACGTCGACCAGGTGCTGTGGCGCAACCCCGTCGCCTTCTACGGACTCAGCGGCCGCCTCGACCTGGACGTCGCCGGCACGGACGCCACCCACGAGGGCAACTCCATCCTCCGCGGCGTCCCGAGGACGGTCCCGGACGCAGACCCGGACACCGCCCCGGCCCCCGTCCCGACGACGACGGAGGCGTGACCCATGCGCTTCCGCCACCCCGACGGCTCCACCGTCCACCTCGCCTACTGCACCAACGTCCACCCGGCCGAGACCCTCGACGGCGTCCTCGCCCAGCTCCGCGACCACTGCGAACCCGTACGCAAACGCCTCGGCCGCGACCGTCTCGGCATCGGCCTGTGGCTCGCCAAGGACGCCGCACACGCCCTGGTCACCGACCCGTCCGCCCTGCGCGGGCTGCGCACCGAACTCGACCTCCGCGGCCTCGAAGTCGTCACCCTCAACGGCTTCCCGTACGAAGGGTTCGGAGCCGAGGAGGTCAAGTACCGCGTCTACAAGCCGGACTGGGCCGACCCCGAGCGGCTCGAACACACCACGGCCCTCGCCCGCGTCCTCGCCGGTCTCCTCCCCGACGACGTCACCGAAGGCACCATCTCGACCCTGCCGCTCGCCTGGCGCACGGTGTACGACGACGACCGCGCCGCCCGTGCCCACGCGGCCCTGACCACCCTCGCCGAACGCCTCGACGCGCTGGAGGAGCTGACCGGCCGCTCCATCCGTATCGGCCTGGAGCCGGAGCCGGGCTGCACCGTCGAGACCACGGCCGACGCCATCGCCCCGCTCACCGCGATCGGCCACCCCCGTATCGGCGTCTGCGTCGACACCTGCCACCTCGCCACCTCCTTCGAAGATCCACGCACCGCCCTGGACGCCCTGGCCGCGGCCCACGTCCCCGTCGTCAAGTCCCAACTGTCAGCCGCCCTGCACGCCGAACACCCCTACCTCCCCGAAGTCCGCGAGGCCCTCGCCGCCTTCGACGAACCCCGCTTCCTGCACCAGACCCGCACCCTCACCGCCGCCGGACTCCGCGGGACCGACGACCTCGGCGAGGCCGTCAAGGAGGACGCCCTGCCCGACGCCTCCCCGTGGCGCGCCCACTTCCACGTCCCGCTGCACGCGGCACCCGACGCGCCCCTCACCTCCACGCTGCCCGTACTCAAGGACACGCTGACCCGACTGGTCGGCGGCCCGCACCCGCTGACCAGCCACCTCGAGGTCGAGACCTACACCTGGCAGGCCCTTCCGCCCGAGCTGCGCCCCCGCGCCCGCGCCCAGCTCGCCGACGGAATCGCCGCGGAACTCACCCTCGCCCGAGACCTGTTGACGGACCTCGGCCTGAAGGAACTCCCATGAGCACCCACGAGACCCCGGCAGCGCCGGCCCGCACCGACGGCTCCACGACCCCCACCCCGCTCCTCGTCCTCGACGTCGTCGGCCTCACCCCCCGTCTCCTCGACCACATGCCCCACCTCAAGACCCTCGCCCAGTCCGGCTCGCAGGCCACCCTCGGCACGGTCCTGCCCGCCGTCACCTGCGCCGCCCAGTCGACGTTCCTCACCGGCACCCACCCGTCCGAGCACGGCATCGTCGGCAACGGCTGGTACTTCCGCGACCTCGGCGACGTACTGCTGTGGCGTCAGCACAACGGCCTGGTGTCCGGGGACAAACTGTGGGACGCCGCCCGGCGCGCGCACCCCGGCTACACGGTCGCCAATATCTGCTGGTGGTACGCCATGGGCGCCGACACCGACATCACCATCACCCCTCGTCCGATCTACTACGCCGACGGCCGCAAGGAACCCGACTGCTACACGCGGCCCCCGGCCCTGCACGACGAACTCACCGAGAAACTCGGCACGTTCCCGCTCTTCCACTTCTGGGGTCCCGGCGCCGACCTTGTCTCCAGCCGCTGGATCATCGACGCCACCCGGCACATCATCCGCACCCGCCACCCGGACCTGACCCTCTGCTACCTCCCTCATCTCGACTACGACCTGCAGCGCTTCGGCCCCGACGACCCGCGTTCCCTGAAGGCGGCCGCCGACCTCGACGCGGCCATGGCCCCCCTCCTCGACGACGCGCGAGCGGAGGGCCGCACCGTCGTCGCCCTGTCCGAGTACGGCATCACCCGCGTGGACCGACCCGTCGACATCAACCGCGCACTGCGCCGCGCCGGACTCCTCGAAGTGCACACGCAGGACGGCATGGAGTACCTCGACCCGATGGCCTCACGTGCCTTCGCCGTCGCCGACCACCAGATCGCCCATGTCTACGTGTGCCGCCCCGAGGACATGGAGGCCACGAAAGCGGCGCTCGCCGATCTGCCCGGTATCGAGCAACTCCTCGACGACGAGGGCAAGAAGACCCACCACCTCGACCATCCGCGCTCCGGCGAACTCGTCGCCGTCGCGGAGCCGGACGCCTGGTTCACGTACTACTACTGGCTCGACGACGCCCGCGCGCCCGACTTCGCGCAGCTCGTCGAGATCCACCGCAAACCCGGCTACGACCCGGTCGAGCTCTTCATGGATCCGCTCGACCCGTACGTCAAGGTCAAGGCCGCGGGCGCGCTGGCCCGCAAGAAGCTCGGCATGCGCTACCGCATGGCGGTCGTGCCCCTCGATCCCTCACCTATTCGAGGCAGCCACGGCCGCCTCCCCCTGAGCGACGACGAAGGTCCGCTCATCATCTGCTCCACCCCCCGCGCTGTCGGCGACCGCGTCGCGGCCACCGATGTGAAATCCCTGTTGCTCGACCTGGCCGGCCTCGGGTGACTGCACCCGGGAGCGACCGGACGGGCGATCACGAAAAGTGAAACACACGGCACTGACAGTGTGTTCGGCCTGTGGATAACCGGCATACCGCACGGCACCCGTCACGGCCGGACACCTGACGAACATGGCTGGCCCCCTGCCGAACACGGTGGGCCCCTACCCGAAAGAGAGACACCGTGACCGCGTTCAACGACGAATCCGGATCCGGCGACGCCCTGCGTCGCGCGCTCGGCGTCAACCGCCGCCGCTTCCTCAGCACCTGCACCGCCGTCGCCGCCGGGGCGATCGCGGCCCCGGTGGTGGGCGCCTCACCCGCCCTGGCCCAGGACCGGGGCAGAGGCCACGACCATGACCACGGCCGCGGCCATGTCCTCGTTCCGCCGGGCAAGCGCGGCATCATCCTCTACACCGTCCGTGACGCCACGGCCCGCGACCCGCTCGCCTCGGACCTGCCCTCCGGCTTCCGTGAGGTGTTCAAGCAACTGGCCCGCCACGGATACCGCCAGGTGGAGTTCGCCGGCTACGGCCAGCACGCCAACGCGCCGGGCGGTGCCAACCTCGGTTCCGTGGCGGGCGCCAAGCTGCTGCGCTCCTGGCTCGACGACTACGGCCTGCGCGCCCAGGGCACCCACGGCTTCATACCGCCCTCCTGGCCGCTGACCAGCGCCGACGTGGACACCTTCAAGCTGAACCTGGAGATCGCCAACATCCTCGGCATGGACCACATGGGCACCGGCGGCGACCCCACCGGCAGCTCCTACCCGGCCGACTGGGACGTGGCGGCCGACAAGTGGAACGCGCTGGGCAGGATCGCCCGCCGCGAGGGCATCAAGCTGTACACGCACAACCACGACTCCGCCTACGGCTTCCTGCTCGACGGAGGCCCGCTGGACGCCCAGGGCCGGCCCACCCGCAGCTCCGGCATCCGCAAGCTGGAGTACTTCCTCAAGGCCACCGACCCGAAGCTGGTCTGGCTGGAGATGGACATCTTCTGGGCACATGTAGCCCAGTACAAGTTCCACACCTACACCGCCCACGACGGCTCCACCCGCGAGAAGGTCTTTGACCCGGCGGGGCTCGTCGCCCGCAACAACAAGCGCTACCCGCTGTTCCACGCCAAGGACGGTGTCGTGAGCACCACCAACGGCATGGGCTACGACATGGTGCCCTTCGGAACAGGCGTCATCGACTACACCACGTTCTTCTCGCGGGTAGGGGAGCGGAACTACCACAACCCGATGGTCGAGGACGACAACTCGCCCAGTGCCACCGACCCCGCACAGTCGCTGCGCGAGGCCAAGATCAGTTACGACAACCTCGCGGCCCTCCGCGCAAGGCGCCGCTGACCCCGGACACACGGCGAACGGTCCTCCCCACGCGGTGCCGTGGGGAGGACCGTCGGCGTTTCCAAGGACGGAAGCGGTTCGTGGAAGTTCTAGAGCGTCGGGGACGTGTGCGGCGGACACGGCGCGGGACGGTTCCGCACCGCAGGGTTCATGAGGGGGCATCCCCCCACCGGCTCGATTCGCCTCCTCACCGGTTCAGGCCATCTCCTCACCGATCGGGTGCGGGTTGGGCACGACGCGCTTGGGACTCGGGCGGCCGGGAGCGCGCAGGAAGAGCGCGAGGACCGCGGAACCGAGACCGATGCCGCCTGCCAGTGCGAAGGCGCCTCCGTAGCCCCAGGCGCTCACGACGATGGCTCCCACGCCGGAGCCGACGAGACCGGAGATGAGCTTGGAGCTGTAGACCATGCCGTAGTTGGAGGCGTTGTTGTTCTCACCGAAGTAGTCCGCTGTCATGGCCGCGAACAGCGGGAAGATCGCGCCGCCGCCGAAGCCGGAGATCATCGAGCAGACCAGGAAGAACGGCATCGAGCCCATGTTCCCGGAGAGGAATACGCCGAACTGCGAGCAGCCGAGGACGACACAGACGATGACGAGTGTGTTCCGGCGGCCGTACCGGTCCGAGATCCAGCCGATGACACCACGTCCGGTGCCGTTGACGATCGCCTTGAGCGACATCGCGGTGGCCACGATGCCGCCCGCGAACCCCATCTCCTTTCCGAACGGCACCTGCATGGCGATGCCGAAGATGTTGATACCGGCCGTGCACAACAGGCAGAACCACATCATCCACAGTACGGGCGTCCTGGCCGCCTCCCGCGGTGTGTACTGCTTGACCGCAGGCGGGTTCTTCGCCAGGGCCCGCACGACCCGCGGGTCGTCGGACGTCTTCAGCGGGTCGACGTGCGCGGGCCACCAGTTCTTCGGCGGGTCCTTGAAGAACCAGCCGGCGACGGCGACGACCATGCAGCAGATCACGCCGACCATGACCAGCACGGTCTCGTAGTTGGACAGATCCATGTACGAGGTGAACAGGAACACGAAGGGCACGGAGCCGTAGGCGAAACCGCCGTTGACCATGCCGGTCTTGCCGCCCTTGCGCTCCGGATACCACTTGCCGACCATGTTCACGCAGGTCGCGTAGACGAGGCCGGCGCCGATGCCGCTGAACATGCCGAAGCCTATGTACGCGACGATCACGTGCGGCGCGTACGCCAGCGAGATGTAACCCAGGACCGTGCCGAGTGCGCCGAGCATCATGGCGTACCGCGCGGGCAGCTTTCCGCTCTCGCGCAGCTGGCCGGCCGGGAAGGCCACGGCCGCCTGGAAGAACACCCAGACGCCCATCAGCCAGAAGATGTGCCCACTGTCCCAGAGGTGGGCCTCCCGCAGGGTGTCCTCGGCGGATGTGAACGCGTACTCCGAGGAGCTGATGCCCATCATGCCCATCCAGGGGAAGAGCACCATGGTCCAGCGTGGTCGCCCCATGATGTCCCGGTCGGTCTCACCGATCCGGTACAGGCGGCCGTTGCGGTCCGTCACCTCCCTGTAGGGGACGGGTGTCGTGAAGTCGGTGGTTGTCATGTCGCGTAGCACCCCTTGCGTCGAAAGATCTGGCCAGCGCCCCCTGTCCAATTCCTTTCGTGTGCGCACGGGTCCCGGGGCGGGCCGACGCGCACCGTCGGCCCGCCCCTTCACCGGGTCAAGTCATGAACCGCCCCCCAACAGCGCCCACCGCGCGCCGCCGCGTCACAACAGCCCCGCCGCGCGCGCCCAGCGATACTTCGCGCCGAGGACGGCCACCGGCTTCTCGGTCGTGTACGGGTATGCCACGACCCCGCGTTCGTAGAGGTACTGGCAGGCCTCCTCGACCTCGACGTCGCCCGCGAGCGACGCCACGACCGGCTTCTCGATCCCGCGCTCCCTGAATTCGGCCACCACGCGCGCGGTGAGCTCGGCGAAGACCATGGGAGGGGTCACGATGGTGTGCCAGTAGCCGAGGACGAGCGAGTGGATCCGCGGGTCCTCCAGACCGAGCCGGATCGTCGCCTCGTACGTCGACGGCGGCTCGCCGCCCGTGATGTCCACCGGGTTGCCGGCCGCGCCGAAGGGCGGGATGAACTTCCGGAAGGACGCGTCCAGGTCCGGCGGGATCTCCATCAGGGAGAGGCCGTTGTCGGTCACCGCGTCGGACAGCAGTACGCCACTGCCGCCGGCGCCCGTGATGATCACGATGTTGTCGCCCTGAGGGGTCGGCAACACCGGCAACCCGCGCGCGTACTCCAGCATTTCGTTCAGACCGGGCGCCCGGATGACGCCGGCCTGCTTCAGGATGTCCTCGTACACGGCGTCGTCGCCCGCGAGGGCGCCCGTGTGCGAGCCCGCGGCCTTGGCGCCGGCCGCCGTTCGGCCCGCCTTCAGGACGACCACCGGCTTCTTGGGGACGGTCGCCCGCGCGGCCTCCACGAAGGCGCGTCCGTCCTTGAGGTCCTCCAAGTGCATGGCGATGCACTTGGTGTTGGGGTCCTCGCCGAACCAGGTCAGCAGGTCGTCCTCGTCCAGGTCCGACTTGTTGCCGAGCCCCACGATCGCGGAAACACCCGTCTTCGTAGTGCGCGCGAAGCCCAGGATGGCCATCCCTATGCCACCGGACTGCGAGGTGAGCGCGACGCCGCCCTTGACGTCGTACGGCGTGCAGAACGTGGCGCACAGGTCCTGCCACGTCGAGTAGTAGCCGTAGATGTTCGGCCCGAGCAGCCGGACACCGTACCGCTCGCCGATCGCCACGATCTCGTCCTGGAGTTCGTGCTCACCGGTCTCCGCGAACCCGGAGGGGATCAGGACGGCGTTGGGGATCCCCTTGCGTCCCACCTCCTCCAGGGCCGAGGCCACGAACTTGGCGGGAATAGCGAAGACCGCCACATCCACCTCACCGGGAACGTCCGTGACACTCTTGTACGCCTTGCGGCCCAGAATGTCATCGGCCTTGGGGTTCACCGGGTGGATCTCCCCGGAGAAGCCGCCGTCGATGAGGTTGCGCATGACCGAATTACCGATCTTGCCCTGCTCGTTGGAGGCACCGATCACGGCCACCGACGACGGCTGCATCAGCCGGCGCATCGAGATGAGGATCTCCTCGCGCGTGTACTTGCGGCGCGGCTTGGCCACTTCCTCGGCGAGGATGACCCGGATGTCCGCGGCCACCGCGCCCTCCGGGGTGGCGATCACCGGGTTGAGATCGACCTCGGCGATCTCCGGGAAGTCCGCGACCAGTTCGGAGACCCGGCGGATCTGCTCGGCGATCGCCCACCGGTCCACCGCCGGAGCGCCCCGCACGCCGCGCAGGATCTCCGCGGCCCGGATCGAGTCCAGCATCGACAGCGCCTCGTCCGCGTCCACCGGCGCCAGCCGGAACGTGACGTCCTTGAGGACCTCGACCAGCACACCGCCGAGCCCGAAGGCCACGACCTTCCCGAACGTCGGATCGGTCACCGCGCCGACGATGACCTCCTGCCCCTTGGGGAGCAGTTCCTGGACCTGTACGCCCTCGATACGGGCCTGGGGGTCGTACGCCCGGGCGTTCTCGATGATCTTGTGGAAGGCGGCGCGTACGTCCGCCGCGCCCTCCACTCCGACGATCACGCCGCCGACGTCGGTCTTGTGGAGGATGTCGGGGGAGACGATCTTCATCACGACGGGTCCGCCGAAGCGCGCCGCGTAGGAGACCGCCTCGTCGACGTCGGTCGCCAGCTCCTCGCCGGGGACGGCGATCGCGTACGCGTCGGCGATCACCTTGCCCTCGGGCGCGGTCAGCGCCGTCCGCCCCTCGGCCCGCACGGCTTCGAGGAGCGTACGCACCCTCAGCACGCGGTCTTCGGCCATCAATCAGATCACTCCGTTCGACTTGAGCAGGCGCAGCTCCTCGTCGCCGAGACCGAGCTCGCCGACGTACACCTCTTCGTTGTGCTCGCCCAGCAGCGGCGAACTGGTCACGTCCACGGGGGAGTCGGAGAGCTTCAGTGGGCTGCCCACGGTCACGAAGTCGCCCCGCTCGGGGTGCGGCACCGTCACGACCATGTCGTTGGCGACCAGTGACTCGTCCTCGATGATCTCCTTGGTGGAGAGGATCGGACCGCAGGGGATGTTGTGGGCGTTGAGCTGCTCCAGCACCTGCCACTTGGGAAGCGTGGACGACCACTCCTCGATGAGCTGGAACATCTTGGTGAGCTGGGGGAGCCGGGCCTCCGGAGTCGCCCACTCGGGGGCGTCCGCGAGTTCGGGGCGCCCGATGAGCTCGGTGATGGGCTTCCAGCCGACGGGCTGCACGATGACGTACACGTAGTCGTTCGGGCCGCCCGGCGCGCACTTGACCGCCCAGCCGGGCTGGCCCCCGCCGGACGCGTTGCCCGACCTGGGAACCTCGTCGCCGAAGTCGTCGTTGGGATATTCAGCCAGCGGTCCATGCCCGAGGCGCTGCTGGTCCCGCAGTTTCACCCGGCACAGATTCAGCACGGCGTGCTGCATCGCCACGTTCACGCGCTGCCCGCGCCCCGTGTTCTCCCGCTGGAACAGGGCGGCGAGGATCGCCGCCACCGCGTGGATGCCCGTGCCCGAGTCACCGATCTGGGCCCCCGTCGCCAGCGGCGGCCCGTCCTCGAAGCCGGTGGTCGACATCGACCCGCCCATGGCCTGAGCGACGACTTCGTACGCCTTGAAGTTGGTGTACGGGCCGTCCCCGAACCCCTTGATGGAGGCATAGACGATCCGCGGATTGATCTCCTGGATGCGGTCCCAGGTGAAGCCCATGCGGTCGACCGCGCCCGGTCCGAAGTTCTCGACCATGACGTCGGAGCGCCGGATCAGCTCGGTGAGGATCTCCTTGCCGCGCTCGGTCTTGGTGTTGAGGGTGATGCTCCGCTTGTTGCAGTTGAGCATCGTGAAGTAGAGGGAGTCGACGTCCGGGAGGTCACGCAGCTGCTTGCGCGTGATGTCTCCGGTCGGCGCCTCCAGTTTGACGACGTCCGCGCCGAGCCAGGCGAGCAGCTGGGTGGCGGACGGCCCGGACTGGACGTGCGTCATGTCGAGGACGCGGATGCCTTCCAGGGCCTTGGTCGAGGTTGCCGGCGTCGCTTCCGTGACTGTCGTCGCTGTCGTTGCTGTCATCGGGGCCACCTCACTTGTACATCGTCTGGTTCATGGTTCCGGGGGCGTACGCGTCCGGGTCGACCCAGACGTTGATGAGTGACGGCTTGCCCGACTCGCGGGCGCGCTGGAGGGCCGGGGCGATGTCGGCGGGGTCGCGGACCTCTTCGCCGTAACCGCCCAGCATCTGGGCGAACTTGTCGTAGTGGACGTCGCCGAGGGTGTTGCCGACCCGCTCGCGCTCCAGGCCGTACTTGGCGGCCTGGCCGTAACGGATCTGGTTCATGGAGGAGTTGTTGCCGACGATGCCGACGAACGGGAGGTTGTAGCGGACGAGGGTCTCGAAGTCCCAGCCGGTGAGCGAGAAGGCGCCGTCCCCGAAGAGGGCGACGACCTCCTTGTCGGGCCGTGCCTTCTTGGCGGCGAGCACGAAGGGGACGCCGACGCCGAGTGTGCCGAGCGGCCCCGGGTCCATCCAGTGCCCGGGTGACTTGGGCTGCACGACCTGGCCGGAGAAGGTGACGATGTCGCCGCCGTCGCCGATGTAGATGGAGTCCTCGGTGAGGAAGTCGTTGATCTCGCTGACCAGCCGGTACGGGTGGATCGGCGAGGCGTCCGACTTGAGGTTCGGCAGCCGCTTCTCGATGGCGGTCTGTTCGGCGGCGCGCAGTTCGTCGAGCCACTCCTTGCGCTTCGACGCGCCCCCGTTGATGCGTCCGGAGGCCGCCTCGGTGACCGACTTCAGGACCAGGCCCGCGTCACCGACGATCCCGAGGTCGATGTCCCGGTTCTTGCCGACGGTCCGGTAGTCGAGGTCGATCTGCACGACGGTCGCGTCCTGCGACAGCCGCTTCCCGTAGCCCATGCGGAAGTCGAAGGGCGTGCCGACGATGACGATGACGTCGGCGTTGGAGAAGGCGTACCGGCGCGACAGCTGGAAGTGGTGCGGGTCCCCGGGCGGCAGCGTGCCGCGCCCGGCGCCGTTCATGTAGGCGGGGATGTTGAGGGTGCGTACGAGGTCGATGGCGGATTCGGTGCCGCGGGTCGTCCACACCTGGCTGCCCAGCAGGATCGCGGGCTTCTCGGCGTGCACGAGCAGGTCGGCGAGCTTCTCGATGGCCTCGGGGTCACCGGCCGAGCGGGTCGAGGCCCGGTAGTGGCCGGCGGCGGGGACCCGGGCCTTCTCGATCGGCACCTTGGCGTCGAGGACATCGCGCGGGATCTCCAGGAAGGACGGGCCGGGCGCCCCGTGGTAGCACTCGCGGAACGCCATCGACACCATGTCGGCGGCCCGCGCGGTGTCCGGCACGGTCGCCGCGAACTTGGTGATCGGCGTCATCATGTCGACGTGCGGCAGGTCCTGCAGGGACCCCATCTTGTGCTGGGTGTGGGCCCCCTGGCCGCCGATCAGCAGCATCGGGGACTCCGCGCGGAAGGCGTTGGCGACACCCGTCACGGCGTCGGTCGTGCCGGGACCGGCGGTGACGACGGCGCAGCCGGGCTTGCCGGTGATGCGCGCGTAGCCGTCGGCGGCGTGGGCGGCGACCTGTTCATGGCGTACGTCGACGACCTCGATGCCTTCGTCGACGCAGCCGTCGTAGATGTCGATGATGTGGCCGCCGCAGAGCGTGTAGATGACCTCCACACCCTCCGCTTTGAGTGCCTTGGCGACCAGGTGCCCACCGGAGATGAGGTTCTGGCTGTTGTCGTCGGGCATGGCGAAGTCCTGTCCCTTCGTAGGGGATTGGGCGCGCGGAAGTGCAGCTCAGACGTGGTGCGCGCACTGTTCGTGGATGCCGTCGCGGTACATTGCATACAGTCGACGAATACTGTATGAAGCTTGTTATCCCGCATCCAGTGGGTGGTGTCCAGGGGGCGTGCGGCACTTTTAGGAGGGAGCCGAGATGGACCTGTTCGAGCACCAGGCAAGGGAACTCTTCGAGGAACACGGCATCTTGGTGCCGAGGGCGGAGGTCACGGACTCGCCCAAGGAGGCACGCGAGATCGCCCGCAGGCTCGGCGGCCGCGTCGTCGTCAAGGCACAGGTGAAGACCGGCGGGCGCGGCAAGGCGGGCGGCGTGAAACTCGCCGCGGACCCAGCCGCCACCGAACTGACGGCACGCCAGATCCTCGGTATGGACATCAAGGGCCACACCGTCGGCAAGGTGATGCTGGCCCAACCGGTCGACATCGAGAGCGAGTTCTACGTCAGTTACGTACTCGACCGAGCCGCCGGCCGGTTCCTCGCCATCGCCTCGGCCGAGGGCGGCATGGACATCGAGGAGGTCGCCGCCACCCGGCCGGACGCCGTGGCGCGCGTCCACATCGACCCCGCCGAGGGCGTCACCTCGGCGAAGGCGGCCGAGATCGCCGATGCCGCGGGCCTGCCCCCGCAGACCGTCGACGTCCTGGTCAGGCTCTGGGACGTACTGATCCGCGAGGACGCCGTACTCGTCGAGGTGAACCCCCTCGTCCGTACGGCCCAGGGGCAGGTCCTCGCCCTCGACGGCAAGGTCACCCTCGACGACAACGCCCGCTTCCGGCAGGCCCGTTGGGGCGACCAGGAGTCCACGCACGACGACCCGCTGGAGGCGGCGGCCGCCGCCAAGAACCTCAACTACGTGAAGCTGGACGGCGAGGTCGGCATCATCGGCAACGGCGCCGGACTCGTCATGTCGACCCTCGACGTGGTCGCCGGCTGCGGTGCGCGCCCCGCCAACTTCCTCGACATCGGCGGCGGAGCATCCGCCCAGATCATGGCCGACGGACTCTCCGTCATCCTCTCCGACCCGGCGGTCAAGTCCGTTTTCGTCAACGTCTTCGGCGGCATCACCGCCTGCGACGCGGTCGCCGACGGCATCGTGCAAGCCCTGGAATCCGTCCACTTGACCAAGCCGCTGGTCGTCCGCCTCGACGGGAACAACGCCGTACGCGGCCGCGCGATCCTCGACGACCGGGCGCACCCTCTGGTCCAGCAGGCCACCACCATGGACGGCGCCGCGCGCCGTGCCGCCCAACTCGCCAACGCCAGCTGAAGGAGCGGGACATGGCCATATACCTCACCAAGGAGAGCAAGGTCCTCGTCCAGGGCATGACCGGCGGCGAGGGCATGAAGCACACCCGGCGCATGCTCGCGGCCGGCACCGACGTCGTCGGCGGCGTCAACCCGCGCAAGGCCGGGCAGAGCGTCGACTTCGACGACCGCGCCGTGCCCGTCTTCGGCTCAGTGCGCGAAGGCATCGAGGCCACCGGAGCCGACGTCAGCGTCGTCTTCGTCCCACCCGCCTTCTCCAAGGCGGCAGTTGTCGAGGCCGCCGACGCCGGCATCGAACTCGCCGTCGTCATCACCGAGGGCATCCCGGTCCACGACTCGGTCGCCTTCACCGCGTACGCGAGGTCGAAGGGCACGCGGATCATCGGCCCCAACTGCCCCGGCCTGATCACCCCCGGCCAGTCCAACGCGGGCATCATCCCGGCCGACATCACCAAGTCGGGCCGCATCGGCCTCGTCTCCAAGTCGGGCACGCTCACCTACCAACTCATGTACGAACTCCGCGACATCGGCTTCTCGACCTGCGTCGGCATCGGCGGCGACCCCGTCGTCGGCACCACCCACATCGACTGCCTGGCCGCCTTCCAGGACGACCCCGACACCGAACTCATCGTCCTCATCGGGGAGATCGGCGGCGACGCCGAGGAACGCGCGGCCGCGTATGTCCGCGACCACGTCACCAAACCCGTCATCGGCTACATCGCCGGATTCACCGCACCCGAGGGCAAGACGATGGGACACGCGGGGGCGATCGTCTCCGGCTCGTCCGGCACGGCCCAGGCGAAGAAGGAAGCCCTGGAAGCGGCCGGAGTCCGCGTGGGCGACACCCCGACCGAAACGGCCCGGCTGGTCCTCGCCGCACTGGACGAGTCCGGATGAAGGAGCGTGATGTCACTCATAGTTGACACGGCGTTACTTTCCGAGGTCGAGACGGATCGCTAGCGTCCTTCGTACGACGTCTCCGTACGCGAGCACTCCGAGCGCGCCATGTACGCCAAGTGCTCCCGTACGGGAGACGAGCCATGCACTACCGCCCCCGACTGTGCACCGAGAGCGGAGCAACCGAATGGCACCCACCCTCACCCTCAAGTCCCACACCTCCTGGACCGACGCCTGGCAACGCTGCCTCGCCGTGGCGCCGGAAGCCTTCCGGGACGACCGTGTCCTCAATCTCTGGGGCGCCGCCTGGCAGGCGGACGGCAGGGCGCTGCCCGCCACCAGCCCCGTGGACGGGAGCCCCATCGCCGGGCCCCCGCGCCTCAACGGCCCGACGGCCCATCAGGCCGTACGCGCCTCGCTCGACCACCACCGCGCCTGGCGGTACGTCCCCCTGGACGAACGCCGGGCCCGCGTCGCGGCCACGCTCGACGCGCTCACCGAGCACCGCGAACTGCTCGCCCTCCTCCTCGTCTGGGAGATCGGCAAGCCCTGGCGGCTCGCGCAGGCCGACGTCGACCGGGCCATCGACGGCGTGCGCTGGTACGTCGACGGAATCGAGCCCATGGTCGAGGGCAGGACCCCGCTCGACGGGCCCGTGTCCAACATCGCGAGCTGGAACTACCCCATGAGCGTGCTCGTTCACGCAATGCTGATACAGGCATTGGCAGGGAACGCGGTCATCGCCAAGACCCCGACCGACGGCGGCGTCGCGTGCCTCACCCTGGCCTGCGCACTCGCCGCACGCGAGGGGATTCCCGTCACCCTCGTCAGCGGCAGCGGGCGCGAGCTGTCGGAGGCGCTCGTGCGCGCGCCCGAGATCGGCTGCGTCTCCTTCGTCGGCGGCCGCGACACGGGCGCCGCCGTGGCCACGGCCGTCGCCGACCTCGGCAAACGACACGTACTGGAACAGGAGGGTCTGAACACCTGGGGCATCTGGAACCACACGGACTGGGACACGCTGACGGCGGTCATCCCCAAGCTCTTCGACTACGGCAAGCAGCGCTGCACCGCCTACCCGCGCTTCGTCGTCCAGCGTGAGCTGTTCGACGACTTCCTGGCGGCGTACCTGCCGGCGGTCCGTACGCTGCGAGTGGGCCACCCGCTGGCGGTCGAGCACCCGGACGACCCGTATCCGCAGCTGGACTTCGGCCCTGTGATCAACGCGGCCAAGGCGAAGGACCTCCACGACCAGGTCGCCGAGGCGATCGACCGGGGCGCGGTCCCGCTGCACCGTGGCCGGCTCACCGACGCGCGCTTGCTGCCCGGCCAGGACACGGCGGCGTACGTCCAACCGGTCACGCTCCTCAACCCGCCCCCGTCCTCGCCCCTCCACCACGCGGAACCCTTCGGCCCGGTCGACACCATCGTCCTGGTCGACACCGAGGCCGAGCTGCTCGCCGCCATGAACGCGTCGAACGGCGCGCTCGTCGCGACCCTGTCGACGGACGACGAGGCCACCTACGACCGACTGGCCCCGCAGATCCGCGCCTTCAAGGTCGGCCACGGCAAGCCACGTTCGCGCGGCGACCGCGACGAGCTCTTCGGCGGCTTCGGCGCGTCCTGGCGGGGCGCGTTCGTGGGCGGCGAACTGCTGATCCGCGCGGTGACGCGAGGACCGGCGGGGGAGCGGTTGCCGGGCAACTTCCCCGAGTACCACCTCATGCCGTGACCGCGGGTGGGCGCCGCCGTGCGGGGCGTCGCCCACTGGGTTGGGGGATCGCCGGTGGTCCGGTCGGTGGTGGGTGGTCGCGTAGGCGGGCTGCTCGCGGAGTCGGACCGGTCGCCCGCCGGACCGATCGCCGGACCGGCCACCTGCGCCCCGCGCGACTGCCCGACCGGAGGGACAGAGGAGAGGGCCGCGCCGCGCCTATCCGATGCCCTGCCGGTCCGGGTGGAGGGCGAAGGCGCGGTCCGCGGCTTCCGGCACAGCCCGTTCCACGGCCTGGGTCAGCAGCGTGCGATGGCGGACCAACGGCTCCCGACGGTCCTCGGCGACGGCACCGAGGAGATCGTCGAGCCCGGCCAGCAGACGGCGGGTTACCTGAGGACTGGACACCGCGCACCCCCGGATCTCGGTGAAGGCGAGGTCGACCAACTCGGTCCAGCCCGGCACGGGTTGCACCAGCCGTACGGTGCCTCGCCGGTCCCGGTGCAACAGGGCTCCGAGCGGGCGCTGCGCCACCGAGGACAGGAACTGCACGATCCGGTCCATGGCCTGAACCGCCGTGGTGGGGTCGTTCACGGCCGGAGACAGGGCGCGCAACGCGATGTCCGACAACTGCCGCAGCCCGAACCCCAGATCCTGATGGAACGTCCGCTCGGCACCCACGTACACCTGGAAACTCAGCGCCCGCAGCCCCTTCGTGGCGGGCTCGCCGTGTACGGCGAACACCGGCGTACCCGGCACGACGAAGTCCCCGATCCGCGGGACGAGCCGCAGCACGACACCGTTCTGCCGCGCCATCCGGACGAGCCGCGCGATGTCGACGTCCCTCAGCACGCCCGCGCGGCCGTGATGGGCGACGCGGGCGGTCTCGGGACCGAGGTCGGAGTTCGGGCCGGTGCTGGGACCGGTGCCGACGGGCTCCTCCGCCGAGACATCGAGGGGCATGCTCGCGACAACCCGCAGCGCCTCCCTGGTGATCAGATCAACGACGTGCGCGACCCGCATCAGCCGCAGCGTCGAGTTCACGTACATCACGAACAGGACGACGCTCAGCCCCACCAGGATCAGTGTGAGGACGGACTGGACGAGCGGGATCGAGGCCACCAGCGCGGGATCGCGCTGACTGTCGTACGAGGTGAGGACGAGCAGGGACTGGACGAAGGTGGCCAGGAACACCGCGAAGGTGGCCTTGGTGATCCGGCTCCGCACGAAGATCCGTACGACGCGAGGGCTGAACTGCCCGGCGGCCATCTGTACGGCGACCAGCGAGATGCTGAAGACGACACCGATGAAGGTCATCATGGCCGCGCTGATCGTGGTGACCACGATCTTCGCGTCCTCGGCGATCCCCAGCAGATCACCGACGGCGTCCTCGTCGCCCGAGTCGCGCAGCGCGGTCAGGATCGCGTCGTCCGCCGCCGTCGCCGCGGACCACACCACGAACACCAGGAACAGAGCGGCGGTCGGAGCGAACCAGAACGTGTCCCGCAGATGCTCACGCCACGGCGACAAAGCCCGGTGCCGCCGCCTCCGCGGCAACCCGTCCGTAGTCTTCCAGTCACTCATGGTGAGACTGTAGGCGCACCCTCCGCACCTGTCGGGAACCCCCGCCGGGGCGAGGAAACGCAGGTGAAAGCCACTCCGAAAGCTTGGTATTGTTGTCCATGTCGCCACGGGGAACACCCCCGTCCAGGCGGCAGACACCTAGTCCGGGTGGCGGAATGGCAGACGCGCTAGCTTGAGGTGCTAGTGCCCTTTATCGGGCGTGGGGGTTCAAGTCCCCCCTCGGACACAACCAGGGACGTTCACGAGATCGTCCCGAAGCGTTCACGAATTACCGGTCGAGTCATGTGACTCACCGGTAATTCGTCGTTTCTGGGGCCTCGAGCCTCGTGATCGGCTCGATGAGGGGGTGAGGCGGTGGCGGTCCAGGTCCTGCGCCTCTCACCTGCGGAAACAAGACATGCCTGCGCGACGGCTGGTAGCCGTGGCGCAGGCATGTGGGGTTCTCAGGGGGCGGAGCGCGGTGGAGGTGCGTCACTCGCGTGGCGGAGGCTCGACTTGCTCGGTCGGAAGCGGTCGCGCCAGGGGCGGGCCGGAGGGCTCACCGGGTTGGGTGGCGGCGCTCTGCGTGCTGGCTTTGCGGGGCTGAATGCCCTGGTCGCGGAGGAACCGTCGGATGGCTCTGAGGTTCGCCACAAAGATGATGACGGCATTGAGCAGGGTCTGTGCGACGCGTCCGTGCGGCAGGCGGAGCTGGGGATTGTCGATGCTGTCGAGGGCGGACTTCTTGAGGTTGCCGTTGCCGCCCTCGTTCTGACTGCGCAGTCCGGACCAGGCTTCCTGCCACAGAGGGGTGAACAGGGGGTATTTCAACGTCCTCAGCCTGCTATTGCGCGAGGAACCCGCACAGGCCGCACTCCTTGACGACGTGTGCGAGGGCCCGCTGATCACAGTGACGGACCTGACCACAGAGGGGGTACTTCCCGTGCCCTCGGAGTCGGCCAAGCCGTTGAAGGCTGCATCGGACGCGGGAGCCGCACTGTTCGACCTGTGAGCGACGCAGTGGCCGACGGACTGCAGTCCAGCTGTTCGTCACCGCCTGAGTTGGCCGGCACACCGACGAGGTCTGCCAGGCGCGCGGGGCTCACCGTCGGCCCTGCCGAGTGCACGGGCCCTGCACGAGCGGGGTCGCCCAGGCGACGAGGTACTCGCCGGACAACTCGACACCGCGGTCCGGCACCGTCACCTCCGTGCTGCGGCCGCTGCCCCGTCGCCCTGGAAGGACTCTCCAGCCTGGTGGAAGGGGACCTCGTCTGGGACGGCGGCCGCATCGCCTTGAACACCGGCTAGTGCCTACCCGCGGCCATCGATACCGAAGAGCTGTGGGACGGGTAGGAGACCGAGAAATGGCTGCACGTCCCGAGCGCCGGGTTGCGTCCTGCCTACCGCGATATGGCGGACTCCAAGGCCACCCTCGACGACTGGGACCTCGCCCGCTTCCTGCGCATCGCGATCCAAGGCCACGGGGCGTTTCGCTGCTTCATGGAGCACTTCGCCAACGAGTGGTCCCAGGACGCCACAGCGGACTGCTGAGGCGTCACGCCGACACCCAGCAGCGGTCATGGGCGACGTGGAGTCGGTTGCGCTCCACGTCGCCCTTCGGCGAGTGTCCGGGGTCGTTATTCTCGTGGCCTACGGTGACGTGTCTACAGACCGAAGAACTCCGCCATGTCGGACTCGGCTTGGCGTAGATCTTCAGCGCTCTGCTCCTCGTCCTCTTCCCACGAAACGGACCGGAAGCCTTCGGCGTCCTCCCACTCGGACAGCCGGTCGTGATCTCGCTGGTCTTCGATCCCGTACTCCTCGCTGTACTCGCGCGCGCTGTACAGCAGCCGGAGGTCGGCGCCGGCAATCCGGAAGCCGGGAGGTTCCCCGTATAGGAACTTGTGCAGGGGACGCTCCGTCCTTACCTGGAGGGCGCCGAGGTAGCTGTCCGAGTGGCTGAGGAGTTCGTGATGGAGGTCGGTGAGATCCCCCTGGCGAATGCCTCGTACGCAGGCGAAGGCCATCTCCTTCGTCCTCAGCATGGTCCCCCAAGCGTCGATGGAATGGGATGACCAGACTTTCGGCGATCCTCCCAGCAGTTCTGCTGCGAGGTCGATCGGCGACATGCCATGGGAGGTCAGCGTGGACGTGGCGAGACTTTGTACACCGATGGTGATATCACGGCGTATCTCTGGCACTACACGCATGAGTTGGCGGAATGTCTCGCGCTCCAGCTGTCCCGGAACGAGTGAGTCCTCATCGAAGTGCAGAGCCGCGGAGACAGTGCCGTTCCCGCGACTGCTCGTCCCGCTGGGGAGCCCGTGCGAGGTGCTGGGTGACGTCGAGGCATTCACCGGGAAGTCGTCGGTGTCGAGGTGCTGAGTCATGGTCCCCTTGCTGTGCATCGTGTACTTCATGTACGCGCCGAATGAGGTTTGCGGTCGGCCGAAGACGTGGGCCGACACTCGAACGTTCTTCTCCGAAACGGACACGACCAGCCCGAAGCCTGCATACCGCGCGGGTTCGCTCTCCGCGGTGACGAGGTCATTGGTCGCCGTGCTGGTGGTCAGCCATGCAGGGTCGTACCTGATTGTGATCGCGCGGCCGTCAAGGGGGAACGAAAGGGTCGGATTGCCCGACCATGAGCCGTCCGGGCGCTGTTGCAACGTGCCACTCAAGGTGTTGTGGCTGCGCACAAAGGCGTCGAAGGTCACGTACATGCCGGGCCGGATGTCTGCGAGGCGCGCTGCATCCAGCGGGACCGCGCGTTCACGCCATGCTTCGAAGGCCGGGCGCAACTCTCCGACGAAGAAGCCGGGCGCGGCACCTTGTTGCCGGAAGGGTTTCTGGGGATCGAGTCCCGCTCTCTGGGCGACTTGCAGTACGGCGTGCCCGCTCAGGAGCATGGCCACACGGGGCATGTTTACATAGTCGATGTTGCTGTAGCTCATGCTCCATGGCTGCGCCGACTGGCGCATCACGGCCATCAGGGTCTCGTGGTCTCGCTTGATCTTGAGGAGATCCTCGGTGGTGAAAGCCTCCACTCCGCCTGCCTTGTCGATCTTGTCGTGGCAGGTTGGGCAGAGGTACATAAGGTTCGATACGGCGTTCCTGTCGGCAGTGGACATGTCGGCAGAGGCCCGTGGCCCGCGATCGCTGAGAGCCCGAATGTGCGCGGCCTGCGCTGTCGCCGTCCGGCCTGAGGTGCCCGGATCGAGCTCGCACCGACACAAGGAGCACATCCCGTTCGCTAACCGCCAGAGCTCTCTGCGAGTGCTGCCGCTTACTTCAGCTGCTCTACCCACGATTCCTCGTCTCGCTTGAGTGTGCCGTCAGTTGAAGTTCTCGCGATCCGGATGATCGTGTCCTCATTCCCACCGACGCCTGGACGTGACTCGGCACAAGCGAGATGCCAGACGCGGTCCTTCGCTGTCATGCCCGTTGCCGGTCTTTGGCGAGCTGCTGGTACGTGCCCCAGGCCCGAGAGTGAACCGGATGGTTGCCGTTCAGAACACGGCTCAGTCAGGTGGTCAGGCCTCCTGCCTTAGCTGCTGCCTGAGTTGCTGGAATGTGGACCAGGCGTGGGGGTCTGTTCCGTCGCCCAGCAGGTAGTGGAGGGCGGGTTCGGCCGGGTGGCCGAGCCGCTTGGGAACAGGGCCGAGGGGTGGGTGTTGGGCGTGGGCCAGGCCGATGCGCGCGGCCTCGTCGCGGCCGAGTGCGAACGTGACGGGGATGGGCGGGGCTTCGAGGTGCGGGGGAATGGTGAGGTCGCGGCGGGCGGCGCGGAGTGACGTGAGCAGGGTGACGAGACCGTGCTGGGCGTCGAGCGCGGCTGTGAGCTCCTCGATGGCGTCCAGAGGCGGTGCCTCGTCCCTGCCGTAACCGAGCGCGAGGGTGATGTCCTCCTCGACGCCCGCCGGTGTGCGGAGCACGCGCACCGTGGCGAGGGCGGGGCGGTCGGGGTGCCCGACGGCGATCAGCCAGGTCGGGCGGGGGGCACGTGCGCGGGCCAGGTCGGTCAACTCCCGGGTGGACCACGGGAGGTTGACCGGCTCGGCGGTGCTCCATCCCGCGGGCGGGGTGCCGGTCAGGTGCTGGAACGCGGTTTCGAGGGCGTGGCCGAGGGTGAGGTCCTCGTCGATGAGCTGGCGGGTTCTCAGGGTGAGGATCAGTTGGCGCTCACGGTTGTCGGGGGTGACGGTGAAGGCCTCGGCGACTCGGGTGGCGCCCTTCGCGTCGGGTATGGGGGTGAAGGTGCCGTGCTTCCAGTGGAGTACGGCGCCGGACAGGCCGTCGTAGTAGCCGTGCTCGGGGTCTTGGACGACCCAGCGGTTGGGCAGGCCGTGCAGGGCGGTGCGGGTGGGCAGGGTGAGGCGTGCTGTGGGCGGGGTGACGATCTGCAGGGCGCGGTCGGCGGCGGGCGCGGTGCGCAGGGCGTCTGAGAGCCAGCTGGTCATGGCGACGAGGGGGCGGTCCTGGATGACCACGGCCGTGGCGGCGGTGAGGACGTCCACGGCGGGGGTGCCCGTGGCGAGTACTGGGACGGCGGAGACGTCGGTGTCGAGGGGCACGACATCGGTGGTGGCGGCCTCTGGTGGCCAGACCGTGCCACCCAGCACGGTGGCCAGCCGTCCCGCGAAGGAGCCCGCGAGCCGCCCGGCCTCGGCGACAGCGGTGGAGGCGCGGGCCCCGGTCCACCACACCGGACTGTCCGGGAGGTCGGTGTCGGTGCCGAGGAGGCGAGTGGTTTCGCCGGGGACCTGGACCAGGATGGGGGCCTCAACGGAGACGAGAGGGCGGCCGTCGGGGGCGCAGAGCTGGATGACGGCGCCGTCGGCCAGGGTGTTCACGCCGAGGTCGGGGCCGCCTGCGTAGAGGCCGGCGAGGAGGGTGCGCAGGTCCGGCATCTTCGGGGTGAGGGCGATGACGTCCTTGGTCACTACTGTGCGGCCTCTTCGTCTGCTTCGGCTGTGAGGGCGGTCTGGATGAGCTGGTGATGGCGGCCGCGGCGGACCAGAGTGCCGCGGCCGGGCGGCTGGGCGGAGGCGTACAGGCCGGGGAAGAGCTGGCCCTCGGTGCGGTCGCCGGTCATGACGAGGGCGGTGGTGCCGGTCTCGCGCAGGGTGGTCAGCAGCGGCTCGTACAGGGCGCGGGAGGATCCGGCGACGCGGCGGGCGATGACGAAGTGCAGGCCGATGTCCTGGGCGGAGGAGACGTACGGCAGGAACGGGGCCAGGGGTTGTTGGCCCGCGGTGGTGAGGGTGTCGTAGTCGTCGACCAGGATCACGATCCGCGGTCCGGTGAAGGCGGGCTCCGCACTGAGCGCGTCGGGGTCGGCCGTCTCCGGCAGGCGTTTTTCCAGTTCGGTGGCGATGCCGGTGGCCAGCGCGGCGGCGAGTTTGGCGTTGTGGGCGTAGCCGCCGCGGTACGGCTCGGGGATCACGCCGCGCAGGCCCCGGCGTGGGTCGAAGACACCGAAGACCAGTTCCTTGTCCGAGTAGCGGGTGGTGAGTTGGGCGGCGATGAGCTTGAGCAGGTTGGTCTTGCCGCACTCGTTGTCGCCGAGGATCAGCAGATGCTGGTCGCTCCCGAACAGATCCAGCAGGGCGGGGGCGAGGGCGTCCTGGTCCACGCCGATCGGGGTGCGCCTGGGCTCGGCCGCCGGGGTGGGGAGTCTCGCCGCGGGCAGCTGCGTGGGGAGCACTCGGACGGGGGCGGCGACAACGCCGTGCCAGCCGGCGCGGATGGTGCGGGCGGTCCGCTCGAGAGCTGGAGTGAGGTCGCCCGTGCTGGGGTGGTGGTCGGTGCGGGGCAGGGCGACCTGGGCGAAGAGTTTGGCGTCGGTCAGCACTCGGCCGGGGGTGTCCGGCGAGAGGGTTTCGGACAGCTTGCGGTCGATGGACGAGTCGGCCGCATCGTTCAGGCGCAGCTCGACGCGCGTGCCGAACATCGACTGGGTGGCGATGCGGACGTCGTTCCAGCGCAGCATGCCGGCCACGATGTGGATGCCGTAGCCGCCGCCGCGCTTGAGGAGGTCGGCCACGGCGTCGTCGAGGTCGGCGAACTCGTCGCGCAGGGCCCCGAATCCGTCGATGAGCAGTACGACGTCGGTCGAGCCGAGCTCGGTCAGTCGGCCCTGGGCGCGCAGGTGGCGCAGCTGGTCGACGGAGTCGATGCCGCGCGCGCGGAAGAGCTCCTCGCGGGCGGTGAGCATGGTGCGGACCTCGGCGACGGTGCGGGCGGCGCGTTCGTGGTCGGCGCGCCCGGCGATGCCGCCGACGTGCGGCAGCCCGGCCAGCGCGGACAGCCCGCCGCCGACCAGGTCCAGGCCATAGACGGCGACGTCGTTGGGGGTGTGGGTGAGAGCCAGGGAGAGGGCGAGCGTGCGCAGCAGGGTGGTCTTGCCGGACTGAGGGCCGCCGATCACGGCGGTGTGGCCGCCCGCGACGGTCAGATCCAGCAGCCAGGGCTGCTGCCGCTGCTGGGCGGGGTCGTCCAGGACGCCGAGGGGGATGCGCATCGGGCCGTCGCGGTGGGCGAGTCGGAGACCTTCCGCGTCCGCTTGGAGGGGACCGGCCGCGGTGTCGAGGGTGACGGCGTCCGGCAGCGGCGGCAGCCAGATCCGGCGTACCGGCGAGGCGGCGGTGGCGAGTTGGTCGACCATCACGGACATCACGGTCGGCCCCGTCTCGCGCTTGGTGACGGCGGGTTCGTCTGCCGCGTCCGCCTGAGGCGTGTCGAGCGTGTTGAAGGTCAGGTACGGCCAGGCGAGTGGCTGGTCGTCCTGCTGCTCGCGCAGGGCCGGGCCGCGGTAGGCGCCGGAGACGTATCCCGCCTTGAAGCGTTCGTACGTGGAGGTGTCGACCTTCAGGTAGCCGAAGCCCGGCAGCGGCGGCAGGTGGAAGGCGTCCGTGGTGTCCAGCACGGTGCGGGACTCGTCGGCGGAGAAGGTGCGCAGGCCCAGCCGGTAGGAGAGGTAGGTGTCCAGGCCTTTGAGCTTGCCGCTCTCGATGCGCTGGCTGGACAGCAGCAGGTGGACGCCGATGGAGCGGCCGATGCGGCCGATGGACAGGAACAGGTCGATGAAGTCCGGCTTGGCGGTGATCAGTTCACCGAACTCGTCGATGACGACGAACAGGTGCGGCAGCGACTCCAGGTCCGGCCGCTCGGTGGCGCGCAGGGCGGCGTAGTGGCCGATGTCGGCGACGTTCCCGGCGTCCTTGAGGACCTGCTGGCGGCGCTTGACCTCGCCGGCGAGGCTGGAGTGGACGCGCTCGACGAGCCCGGCCTGGTTCTCCAGGTTCGTGATCACTCCGGCCACGTGCGGGAGGTCGGCGAACGGGGCGAAGGTGGCGCCGCCCTTGTAGTCGACCAGGACGAGCGACAGGTCCTCGGGGGAGTGGGTGGCGATGAGCGCGAGGACGAGGGTGCGCAGCAGCTCGCTCTTGCCGGAGCCGGTCGCGCCCACGCACAGGCCGTGCGGGCCCATGCCGAGTTCGGAGGACTCCTTGAGGTCCAGCAACACCGACTCGTGACGGTCCGTCAGCCCGATGGGTACGCGCAGGAACTCCCGCTCGCCACGGGGTGCCCAGAGCCGGGCCACATCCAGCGCGGCAGGGTCTTCGATGCCCAGCAGCGCGGGGAAGTCCACGGGCCCGGTCACGGGGGTGCCCTCGGCAGCCGACTCGGCGGAGAGCCGCAGCGGTGCCAGCAGGCGGGCCAGCCCTTCCGCACCGGTGATGCTCACGGCGTCCGAAGTGCCGCAGGCCAGCGGGCTGTCGGGCGTGCGCAGGTCCTCGACGGTGACCTGGTCCCCGTGGACGGTGATGCGGACGCTGACCTGGTCCGGCTCGTGGATCTGCTGCTCCAGCAGGTGCAGCATGGTGAGGCCCATGTCGGGCAGGCCGATGGCCGTGTCCGGGCGGGGAAGTTCGGTGGCCGTGTCGCCGTATGCATCGCTGACGACCAGGAGCCGGTCGGTCATGCGCAGTGCGTTCTTGCCGGACAGGCCCCGGCGGACTTCCGCAGCGTAGGAGGCGCGGCGCCGCAGATCTGGGCGCAGCAGTCGGCCCAGCGCGGGCAGGCCGGGCGCGATCCGGCGGGCGGCGACCGGCCCGTCCTGCTCGGCGGGATCGAGTACGTGGGGCAGCCACTTGGCCCACTCCCACGCATCGAGCCTCTCGCCGGGCACAGCGAGGGCGACGGCGACGTCGTCCGGCGCGTGCGTGATGGCGGTCTGGACGAGCAGGGCCCGTGCGACGCGCAGCACGCCCTCGCGGTCGCCGACGACGCTGACGTTCCCGGCCCGGTCCAGGGAGACGGTCAGGGGGAAGTCCGTCGCGGTGGTGAACCGGCGTTGCAGGGCGCGGGCCTCGTTGAGCATGAAGGGGTCCGGCGGGGTCAGGACGCCGCCGGTGTTCTGACCGATCAGCAGGTCCTGCACGGGGACGTCGCCGGCTCCCACGCGCACGCGCAGGAAGTCCGCGTCCAGGCGGCGTCGCTCCCACAGCCGGGCCGGGTCGCGCACCAGGTCGTACAGCGCCTCCGGCGGTGGGGCGAGCAGCCGGGCCTGGCGGCGCCGTTCCCGTTCGGCAGCGACGAGTTCCTCGCGCTGCTCTTCCAGGTATTCCAGGTAGCGCTCGCGCTGGGTGCGGCGGGTGCGTTGGGCCTTGCCCCGCTGGGAGAGGAACAGGGCAGCGGCGCCGAGCAGCGCGAAGACGAGCACGACGGCGCCGATGACGGCGAACTGGCTAGAGCGGATGACGGTCATCATCACAACCGAGCCCATCACGCCGGCCATGGGCAGCAGCGAGGTGGCCGCACTGCCGATCTTTCCCTCGGGCAGGTTGGGCGGCGCCTCGATGGTGTGCGGCTCGGCGGGGGTGAGCGGGCGGGTGGAGCGGGCGGGCCGGTGGATCAGTTGCTGGGTCATCGCACCCGTACCGCCCGCTGCATCGCCTCGGCCGCCAGCCGGACGGCGGCATCACGGGTGGCCTGACCGAGCAGGGCGGTGTGGATGGGGCCTCCTTGGGCCAGATGACGGTCGTAGGGGAGCAGGACAACAGGCACCCCGGGCTCGCGCAGGTGTGCGCTCGCCGCCTTCGCGTCGAGGGTGGCGTCCGGGGAGTGGGCGGTCAGCGCGACCACGGTGGTGGCCAGCGCGGAGTGCGGCAGCTGCGCGAGCCAGTCCAGGACGGTGCGGGTGCCGTTGACGCCCTCCGCGGTCATGGGGGCGACCACCACCCGGGCGTGCGCGGTGTCCATCGCGGTGCGCGCAACCTCGCCCGGCAGGGTCTCGCAGTCCACCACGGTCATGGCGAAGTAGCGGCGCAGCGCCAGCGTCACCGTGCGGTACGTGCGCATGTCCAGTGGCGCTCCGACCCGGCCCTGGCTCGCGGGCAGCAGCCAGCCGCCGTCCACTACGGGGACCAGGTAGCCGGTGACGTCGGTCAACTGCATGTCGGGGCTGAGGATGTGGGCGAGATCGGCGCAGGACCAGCGCACCGAGTCCGCGCCCATCCGCACTGGTAGCGTGCCCAGCGCGGCATCGGCCTCCAGGGTGAGCACCGGGTCGTGCCGGTAGTGGTTGAACGTCCGGCCGAGCAGCGCGGAGATGGTGGTCTTGCCCACCCCGCCCCGGATGGAGGTGACGGCGATGACACGTCCGGTGGTGACCGGCTGCTGCAACTCCTGGGCCAGCCGCGTCTGATCGGTGACCTGCTGCCCGGCGGACGCGGTGAGCTTGCGCAGCGCCCGCCCGGTGCGAGCGGCCGCCGAGTCCCCGTGCTGCGGGCTGCCCAGGGCCACCGCGAGCCGCGGGTCCACGGTGGGCACGGACTCCGGCGTCGGCACGGGCAGACGCGGATCCCGTACAGCCCTGGGCACGGGCGGGGTACTGGGGGCGGGGTCCTGCGCCGGGGCGCGGTGTTCCACGGGCGGTTCGGCGCGTACCAGCCGCAGCGCCGCACTCGGATCCGCTGCACGTACGCGGCTCCCGTCTGCCGCGGGGGCGGGGCTCTCGCCCAACTCCCGCAGCACCTCGCGCTGCCAGTCCCCTCCCTCAGCCATACCCGCGGCCCCTACGCGAAGGTGCCGAGCAGTCGCCCGTACACACCGAACACCCCGATGAGCAACGGCAACAGGACAAGGACCCCCACCGACTCCAGCAGGTCCCCCACGCGCCGCAGCCGCACCCGCACATGCTCGGCCGGCTCCACCGCCAGCACCACCAACGGCAACAGGGTCAGCACGCCGAGCACCACCAGCGGCCCCGCAGCGCCCGCGTGCTCCAGCCACACCACCATCAGCCGCACGATGACGACGGCCGAGGCCACCATCAGTGCCACGACCTCGGCGATCAGGGGATACGCCCGGGCCCGCAGGGCGAGCACCAGTGCGGTGACGACGGCGAGCGGCACGGTCCATTGTGACGGTGCCCGGAGCACGAGTACGCCGGCCACGGCCGCCGAGGCGGCCAGTACGACGGTGGCCAGGGCCAACCCGCGGTGCGTGGCCGTCAGCGCGGTCGTCACCTGGTAGCGGCTGACTGATGCCCCGCCGGTGCGCCGGTCATCCAGCCCGGACAGGCCGGACGCCATCAAGGCCAGCCGTGGCAGTACGCCCAGCACGACGACCGAGGCGATTGCGATGAGCGCGCCAACCCGGCTCTGCTCGACCGCGGGGGCCGCACTCTGCTGCAGCCCGGCTGCCATCTCCCACAGGGCCACGCATCCGCCGACCGTGGCGGCGCCGATCAACGCGCCGCGCCCCAACGGGGAAAACCACCCCAGAAGCAGCAGCACCAGCACCACGACCGCCGCCACACCCGCCAGCCGCATCGCGGCCGACCAGGCGTGGGCATCCGACGCCGTCCACATCCCGAGCACACCCAGAGCCCCGGCCGCCACCATCAGCGTGGTGGCCAGACCGCGCCGCAGCGCCCGCCCGAACAGCACACCGGCGAGCGCCGAGACCGCAGCGGCGGCCAGCAGCCCGGACGCCACCGCCGACAACGCGAACTCGCCCCGGGCCAGCACCCCGGCCACCAGCGCCCAACCGACCGTCGCCAGCCCGGCGACCAAGCGCCGGGCCGCAGGCCGCCACCGCCACGCCTGCAGGTCCAGAGCGTCGGCAGCCTCGTCAGTGACGTCATGCACCACGGGCGCGGACGGCGCATCCTCCACCCGCACCAGCCGCAGCACCGCACCGTCCGGCACCCCGGCCGACTCCAGCGTGCCGTCGTGCGCGAGCGCCGAACCATCCGCGGTCACCAGATGCCGCAGCTCCGGCCGCGCGGCCACCCGGTCGTCCAACAGCCGCATCACTTCCGGCAGAAGGAGACCGATCGGCTCCTGGGAGGGTAGGACGAGGTCGACCCGCCGCTGCTCACCGACCAGAGTGACCCGACTCAACACCGTACGTCTCGTCTGACTCAGAGCCCCCGCAGATATCACGCGTTCGAACCTATCATCGAGCCGAAGACGTCACGGAAGGCGACGAAGAGGGCTGTACCGAGGAGCCGGACCCGTACGGACTCTGCCCGATCAGCCGGTTGGAAATGAACGACCAGCCCACGCACCCGGCACACAGAACGGCCGCGATCACCACCCCGGCGAACACCTTCCCCAACCGCTCATCCAGCGACCGCCGCTGCCGCTGGGCGCCGAACAGCACGGCATCCCGCAACCGCCGACGCCGCACCGACACCGACTCCAGCAACTGGCTGTCGTAATCCTGAGCCGCCACGATTACCATTACCTCTTCCGCGTTGCGTATCCCTCACGTCGGAAACTCGCCGAGCCAGGCGCGGTTGAGCAGCTCGCTGGGGATGTAGTCGGACTCGACATCGATCGGAAAGCCTGCGTCGTAGGCGAGGCAAGTGACGGCGAGAGGGCCGAGGGCGAGATACCCCTCGACGCTTTCCTCCCGGTCCTCGGCCACGGTCCAGTACGCCTTGTGCAACTGCAGGGCTTCGAGAAGCGCTTCGTTGAAGCCGTCGTGGTCCTTGCGCAGGAAACGGTGGAAGAGGTTGATCGGCTGGTAAAGGATCTTCTGCAGGAGGTCGCGGTCGGCGATCCGCGCGACGTCGGGGTGGGACGCCTCGATCGCCGCGATCAGTTTGCCGACCAGGCCCGGCCGTTCAAGCCAGTATGTCTGGAGGGCATCCACCCAGTGGTACATGTACGCGTCGACCTCTGCGCCCGAGGCTGAAGCGCGCAGCAGATCGACCGGAACCTCGCTCAGCTGGTTCATGCGGGTTTGGTCGCGGCAGACGATGGCGAGCCAGAACGCGGTGAGCCAGTTGCCTGCGTTGGAGGCGAACTGCGGCCCGGTGGCCGGGATGGTCCGCAATTCGTGGTCGATGCGGCACTCGACGGTACCTTCAGTTGCGCTCGCCGACGCGAACAATGCGGACCCCACCTGCATCGCCGAGACCGCGGCCTCCCAGGTGTCGATGCCGGAGGCATCCGGATTGACCGCCAGGCGTGCGTTCACATACAGGATCGCCTCGCTCAACGCGGTGTTGAACATGTCCGGCGACTGTTCAAGGCTCTCGATGGTGTCGGCCAGCCCCATGCCGAGCGCGTTTGCGTACTCTTCGTCATCGGGTCCTGGACTGCCATGCCGAGGCACCTTCACCGTCATGCTGTTCTCCCGCCCCCGATGTCGAACTTCTCCATGGTGTAGCCAGCATAGTGACCGTTGTTGGGGTTCCCCTTGACGAGGACGTAGTCCAGCTTGCCTGATTTAAGTGCTTTCTTGAGTTCCAATGCCAGTCTGAGTTCGTTGGGATTACGGCGCCCTCGAACGCGCATTTCTGAGAGGATATCGTCGAAGTATTCCCGGGTTCCCTGGGAGACTCGCATGCCGTTTGGCAAGTTACGGGCACCCAACTTTGTGCTGGTACTGCTCTTCGCCTCGATCACTACGTAGCCGCCGTCCTCGCGGCGCCATACCTGATCGAACTGATCGTTGCCGTTCGCGGGACCGTCGAGTTCCATTCTCTCGGCATTGGGATAGCGCTCTGGAATCACATGGTGCTCGGCGATGGTCTCCCCGTAGGCCTCGCTGGACTCCGACATGTCCCTGTGTAGGGGCTTGTGCGCGGCATCTGCAGCATCGGCGGCCGCCTGATTCGCCTGCGTCTTATGCGTTTCGAGCGCTTCCCTGGCCGACTTGAGATGGTTCTCGGCCAGCTGGTCGGCGGCTATCGCGGAATGACGCGTACGCGCGGCGCCGTCGAGGGCCTTGAGGGCCTCGGGACTTGCTGTTCCCCGGCCCACCTTGATGGGATCTCCGAGGTACTTTTCAAGCAGCGGCGGCGGGGCATCGGATGCCGAGATCCATTTTCCGGTCGCGGGGTCCTTCACCAGCTGAGGCGGAACCAGACCGCTCTCGTCAACCAGCTTTGTGCTCAGCCGATTGCCGTTCTTCTTGTAGTACTTCTCGAAGTAGCCCGCTTCGTTGTTGGCGCGGTCGACCTGGTGGCGCATGATGTCCTGGCGGCCAGTCGCGCCGCCACCCCGGCCGCCCGTGCCACCGTTGTCGACGCTGCCACCGCGCTGCCCAGGAACGTCGGGTGCGCCGGAGCCTGCATTGGCGTGGCCGTCGCCGACGCGCCCAGCATCGGACGCAGATGCCCCCGAGTCGGCTGCGTGCCCAGCTCCGGTTCCGCCCGGCCCGTGTGGTGCGGCACTGCTGCCACCCCCGGTTGGGACCTCGCGGCTCGCCTGGGGCGGGAGGTTTTCCCCCGCGTGAGCAGTGGCCCCGGGGGCGCGTGAGGTCGCGCCGACTTCGGCGAGATTCCTCCGCGGAGGTGTTGCCTCGGGCTGTTCGGCGCGTGTGTCGGCGGCCGGTTCGTGGCGTGGGGTGTCGCTGATGGCCCGGCCCGCGTCGTCGACGCGGATGAACTCGCCGTTCTCGATACGGACCCTGGAGCCGTCGGAGAGTTCCAGCACGCTGTGCGGGGCGCGCAGGTCCGGGACGTTGTTCAGGCCGCGGAGGTTGGCGGTGACCTCGGCGATTCTGGGGAGGGCGTGGGTGACCTTGGCGGCGGCGCTGATCGGGTCGATGATCTCGCCGACCCTGGCCGCGGTGGCGGCGGCGCGGGCGCCAGCGCCCGCCTTGCCCGCGGAGGCGGCCTTCAAGGGGCCGACGCCCAGGGTCAGGCCGTTGAAGACGACGGTGGCCGCGGCGCGGGCCGGGTTCTCCTGCCACATGTCCCAGGCGACGAAGGACTTGCCGAACTCCTTCGCGTACACCTTGCTTTCCTGGGCGAAGTCACTGGCCAGGAAGCCGGTGGGCTGCTGCCCGCCGGACTCCATGAGATAGGTTTCCGCGCCGACGATCGCGCGGGTCAGCCCCTCCCAGGCATCTCCGGCCGCGTCCCCGCCGTGCACGCCGGCCAGGGTGGCGAGACCGTCGACGGTGCCCCACACGTTGTCGACGATCAGTCCGTCCCAGACGAAGCTCTTGGCGTAGTAGCCGAAGTCCTTGGGGTCCCACCAGTCGTGTGACTTGCTCACCGGCGTGCCCCAGGGCAGTTCCTTCGCCTGCTGCAGCACCTCGGCGCTGTAGCCGTAGATCTCCGCACCGAGCGGGAGGAACTGCTTGTCGCCGGTACCTATGACGTATTGGGTGCCGCCGACCAACGCCGTGATCTTGTTGTTGCATGTGATCTCGGCGGCGGTGAACGCGGCCTGTGCGGCGGCCACGTCGTTCATGAGCGCCTGGTTCTCGTCGACTTTGTCCTGGTCGTCCGTCCAGTCCTCGTCGAACGCTCCACTGCCGTTCTTCAGGCCCGCCACGAAGGTGACCGCCTCGGTCTGCAGCCGCTTGAGCCGCGCGATGATCGGCGTGACCTCGACCGCGTACGTGGTCAGGGCCTCGGCTACCGTGGCGACCTTGTCGGCGAAGCCGTCGGCTCTGTCGCGTACGGGAGTCGTGGAGGCGAACAGATCGTCCGCCTCGGGCGCCTGGTAGAACGCCGACAGCCCCTGGAAGCTGGTGTGGGCGGCGGCCCCTGCCCGGCGGATGCCGTCGGCTTCCTTGCGCAGCGCGGAAGTGTGCTGCTCCAACTGCCCCAGATCGCCGGTGAACTGCGGGATGTCCTCCGGCTTGATCGTCACAGCAGGCCCCGCTTCCAGCCCGCCGGCATGTCCGGCTCCACCACCGCGGCCGCCCGCTGCTGCACCTCGGCAGCCATCTCCAGATCACCGCTCTGGTACGCCGTGGTGGCCTCCACCACGCCGGTGACCGACTTCCCCATCCGCACGCCGATGAACTGCAGCTCGCTCGCGGTGCCTTCGATGAACTCGGCCAGCGCCGCGGCCACCAGCCCGGTCTGGCCCTCGCCCTCTCCGCTCGCCCCACCCGGGGCGAGGGTGCCGGCCGACGTGGCCGCGCCCTCCAGATCACCGGAGTACGCCTGGACGATCTCGTCCAGCACCCCCATCACGTCTCCCACGTGGGAGACCACGACCCCGACCCCGGACGGAGTGATGTCCCAACGCGTCACGAACAGCCCCCTGATCCACGTATCCCCGCACACCCGGACCGTGTGCTTGCGGCCCGGTCCCTCGCATCCCCGCACGCGGCCGGTCAGCCGATGTTGTCAACCGAGGCCCGCGCCTTGGCCAGCGTCGACTGCGCGGTGCCGTCGTTCTGCTCCAGCGTGGTGCGGACGAGGCGGATGATGTCGCGCACCTCGTTGGCGGCGTTGTTCCAGCGGGCTTCCTTGCCGTGGTACTCGTCCGACACGCCGTCGGCCTGGTAGTCGGCCATCGCTGCCTTCACCGCGCGGTCCCGGTCGCCGAGCACCCGCTCCAGGTTCCCGATCACGGTCTGCAGGCTGCCTTGCACGTCGCTCGAAGCGCCGGTGTCGTAGGAACGGCGGTCCTGGTTCTGCCCCATCGCGAAAAGTCCCCCTCGGACTCGTACTCGTTGCGTGTCAGCGCGCGCCGAACCGGGCCCCGTCGAAGTTGGCCAGGCCCATGTTCTGGTTGGCGTTGTCGCCCTGCTCCAGATCACCGGAGCCGAAGGCCTCGTCCATGCCGGCCTGGCCGCCCAGGATCGAGCTCAGCGCACCGTTCAGCGCCGCGGTGATCTCATCCGCACGTGTCTTGAACAAGTCGAACGAGGCCTTGCCCGTTCCGTTGAACTTGCCCTCCAGCGGCTCCGCCGCCTGGATCAGCCAAGTGATCAGCGTGCCCAGGTCGTCACTGGAGCCGACGGTGTTCTTCCCCAGGTCGGACAGGGTCGTAGACCCCATGTCGAACTTCATGCACCCACCCCCGTAAGTGTGTTGTGTGCCGCGGTCGTTCGACCGCCACAGTGTTCTCGTGCGTCACGCACGTCTCACCGTGCGTCGAACATCCTCTCCCGCAAGTTGTTGCAGGGGCAACGCAGTTCGGTGCGAGGCGGCGTGATCTATCCCATGAGTTGTCTTGCTGCCTGGTGTTGAGCCGACTGGCGGATGCCTGTCCTGCGGCCCACGAGGTGGTGCTACGCCCACTGCTCTGGGGGTCGGCTCGGCGATGGATGCGCACCTGGACAGATCCCCGATCTCCTCCCAGCCGGCGATCACCAATCCGTCCTCAATGGCCTGTTCTTCTCGCTCGCCGAACTGACCACCCCGCACCGTCCACGCCCTGATCACGGCTGACTCCCACCCCGGGGTTCATCGTCGGCCGCACCCCTCCCGCGACTCGACTGGCATGCGCACGACTGTAGTGACCACACGTGTGACTAGGGGCACAGTCGAAGCCCAGGTTGCCGGAAATCGCCGCGCATACGGCCGGATCAGGCCGCGTACGATCACAAGCTGGAGCGATGGCCTGCATGGGCTCGGACAGGTCGATTCCCTCATGCCGCAGCAGTACGCCCAGCGTCGTCGTCTCGCAGTGCTGCATGCCGCGGACATCGATGTCCTTCACCATGGTCATGCCGCACATTCTCCTCCTCACCAGATGACAAACACCCGCAGATGGGCGTGCCGGACCAGCACATCCCAGGCACGCCCGCCGGACAAAGCCTGGCGCGCGTCCACGGTGCGCCGCTCCTGAACTCCCTTGTCAGGGACGCCCGTTCGTGACGCTCCATGACAGCGCGCCCGGCCGGGCCACACGTCGAGCGAGGGAGCGGCCCTGTGCGATCAGTCCAGTGGTCGACCGTCGTGGCCGTCTCGGTCGGAACGGTCCCCGGGTAGAGCGGTGCAAGGGTATAGAAACTGACGACTCGTCAGGTTACGCTCCGCGCATGATTTCCACGGTGGTCTGGGGTACCGGAAATGTCGGCCGTGCGGCGATCCGTGCGGTGGACGCGCATCCGGCGCTCGATCTTGCGGCGGTACTGGTGCACAGTCCCGGGAAGGTCGGCCGTGACGCGGGTGAACTCGCCGGCCTGGACCGGGTTCTGGGTGTCGCGGCGACGGACGATGTCGCTGCGGTGCTGGCAGCGGGGCCGGGAGCGGTGGTGTACGCGGCGTCGGGTGACATCCGGCCCGACGAGGCACTGACCGACATCGGTGCGGCGATCCGGGCGGGCGCGGTGGTCGTGACTCCGTCGTTGTATCCGCTCTACGACCAGCGCAACGCCCCGCCCGAGTTCCGCGACCCCGTGCTCGCGGCGATCGCGGACGGCGGCGGGTCGCTGTTCGTGTCCGGTGTCGACCCGGGCTGGGGCAATGACGTACTGCCCCTGCTGATGAGCGGACTCGGCACGGTCGTCGACGCCGTCCGCTGCCAGGAGATCTTCGACTATTCGACGTACGAGCAGGAGGAGTCGGTCCGGCATCTGATCGGCATGGGTCACCGCATGGACTACCAGCCGCTGATGCTCGCGCCGTCGATCCCGACCATGGTGTGGGGCGGGCAGATACGGCTGATGGCCAGGGCCCTCGGCGTCGAACTCGACGAGATCCGCGAGACCTTGGAGCGGCGCGCGCTCGACGCCACGGTGAGCACCCGGACCATGGGCGACTTCGAGGCCGGTACCCAGGGCGCCGTGCGCTTCGAGGTGCAGGGCATCGTGAAGGGCGAACCCCGCCTCGTCATCGAGCACATCACCCGCATCCACCCGAGCTGCGCCCCGGACTGGCCGGCGCCGCCCAACGGCGACGGAGCGCACCGCGTGATCATCGAGGGCCGCCCGCGCATCGAGGTCACCGTCGAGGCCACCGACGAGGGCGACAACCGCTCCGCAGGCGGGAACGCCACCGCCGTCGGCCGTCTCGTCGGAGCCATCGACTGGCTCGTCGACGCGGAACCCGGACTCTACGACGCCCTCGACGTTCCGCTGCGCCCGGCGGTCGGCAGACTCGGCGCGCCCGCATCGCTCGGCGCGCCCGCATCGCTCGGCGCGCCCGCATCGCTCGGCGCGCCCGCACCGGTCGGAGCACTCGGAACCAAGTGACCCAAGTGACATCGACGCCGACACCCCCTGTCGGCACCCCAAGGACGCGCCTGCGGCCCCGGCCGAGGCCGGGAACCTGGACGAAGGAGTCCCGGATGAACGTCGACATCCCCGAGGGCAAGAACCCGATCGAGTACGTGTGGGGCGACATGGTCCCCGGCATCGGACCGGCCGCCGCGAACTTCTCACTCGCCGTCTACGCCCATACGACCCTGGGACTGCGCGAGTTCGAGGCCGCGCGGCTTCGGATCGCGCAGATCAACGGCTGCCTCTTCTGCCTCGACTGGCGGACCGAGCGGGACGGCCACAAGGTGGAGGACGACTTCCCCGACGCCGTCGAGCACTGGCGCACGACCGACGCGTTCGACGACCGCACCCGCCTGGCCGCCGAATACGCCGACCGCTACGCCCTGGACCACCACGGCCTCGACGAGGAGTTCTGGGACCGGATGACCACGCACTACAGCCAGACCGAGATCGTCGAACTGACCATGAGCCTGGGCTCCTGGCTTGCCTTCGGACGACTCAACCGGGTCCTGGGACTCGACGCCATGTGCGTACTGCCGGGGCACTGAGCCGGTTCGGGGCTGCCCGGCAGGTCCGGGTGGCCCCGAACTCGACCCCCTCTCGTACGTCTCTTCCGTGCGCCTCGCGTCTCCCTCTCGTTCGCCTTCCGGGACGGGGCTCGTTCGTCTCCGGGCCGTGCACGTGCGCGGATCGCCGCTACAGGGCTACAGGTCCGCCGCGATGATCTTCTCGATGTTCCGTTCGGCGAGCGCCGTGATGGTGACGAACGGATTGACGCTGGTGTTGCCGGGGATCAGCGCGCCGTCGATGACGTACAGACCCGGATGTCCTTGCAGGCGGCCGTAGTTGTCGGTCGCCTTGTTGAGCACCGCGCCACCCAGGGGGTGGTACGTCAGGTGGTCGCCCCAGATCTTGTAGGCGCCGAAGAGATCGGTGCGGTAGATCGTCCCCTCCTTGGCGTTGATCTTGTCGAAGATCGTCTTGGCCATGTCGATGGACGGCTGCTTCCAGGCGGTCTGCCAGTTGAGTTCGGCCTTGCCCGTCGACGCGTTCCACGAGAACTGGGCGCGGTTGGGGTTCTTGGTGATCGACAGGTAGAACGAGGCGAAGGTCTCGATGCCGGTGGGCAGCGGTGCCACCTCGGCGAACGCGCCGCCCGCGGCCCAGTTGTCGATGCCGGAGCACGGGATGGACGACTGCACGGCACCGGTGGGGTCCCACAGATGGTTGGCGCGGCCGCACATCACGTTGCCGTTGTCGCCCCAGCCCTTGCCCACCTCGCTGTTGAGGCCCGGCAGCGCGCCCGTGGCCTTGAGCTGGACCAGCAGCTTGCTGGTGCCGACGCTGCCGGCCGCGAAGAACACCCGGTCCGCGGTGACGGTCTTGGTGGCCGTGGTGTTGCCGCCGGTGTCGAGCTGGTCGATGACGACCGTGTAGCGGCCGCCCGTCGCCGGAGCGACCGAAGTGACCTTGTGCAGCGCTGAGATGGAGACCCGGCCGGTCGCCGTGGCCCTGGCGAGATAGGTCTTCTGCAGGGACTTCTTGCCGTAGTTGTTGCCATAGAGGATCTCGCCCGCGAGTGCGGACTTCGGTACGGTCCCGGCGGCCTCCTGTTCCATGTAGTCCCAGTCGTACACGTCGGGCACGAAGACGAAGGGGAAGCCCGAACGCTGGGCGTGCTTTCGGCCGACCCGGGCGTACTGGTAGCAGTCTGCGGTCTCGAACCAGGTCGGGTCGACCGTGCCGACCCCGAGGCCGGAGTTGGCGCGCGGGTAGTAGACGGAGTACATCTCGTCCGCGTTGACCGACGGCAGGACGGCGCCGAAGTTCTCCCGCCTCGGAGTGACCGCCATCCCTCCGTTCACCAGTGAGCCGCCGCCCACGCCGCGGCCCTGGTAGACGATGATGCCGCCCATCTCCTCGGCGTCCAGGATCCCGGTGTAGCGAGGGACGTCCTTGTCGATGGGGAAGCCGAGGAAGTTGCTGAGTGGCTGCTTCGTCCTGGTGCGCAGCCAGTAGGAGCGGTAGTCGGGGCTCGTCGTGTTGGCGAAGATCTTGCCGTCCGACCCGGGGGTGTCCCAGGCCATGCCCATCTCGACCATGTGGACGTCGACACCCGCCTGGGCCAGGCGCAGAGCGGCCACGGAACCGCCGTATCCGGTGCCGATCACGAGGGCGGGCACATGCGCCCCCGGCTCGATGACAGCGGCTGCGGCTGTCGTGGCGGCATGTGCCGGCAGTACCTGGCCGGCGAGTGCCGCCGACCCAAGAAGAGAACCAGTTCCAGTGATGAATCTCCGACGAGATACGCCTCTGAGGCGCGTCCCACGTGGGGAATCGTCGTTCATGCGCGGCTCCTCACTCTCCATAGAGTGAAACGGGTTCTAATGCCACCCTCATAAGAAGTCACGCCATACCCTGAGGTAACTTTCAAACGATCACAAATTGGGCATCACGCGCAACACGAGACGACAGAGCCTGACTGGAACACGCGTTGACACGGGGGAGGAGCGACCCCTGGCTGTCGACTACGCCTGCCGTGTCACGTGCGCTCGGAGTACGCGGCGTACTCGGCGCATTCGGTCAGGACCCGTAGTTCGCTGCTTTTCTCCCGGGGTGTGCGTCTGTTCGTTCGCCCGGTCGTCAGTAGAACTCGACCGTGTCCACTCGGTTCAGCAGGCTCTCTCCGTCGAGAAGCCGGGTGGCGTTGGTGGCGAAGAGTTCGGCGATGAGGCGGTCCTCGGCGGGGCTGAGTGCGGCGGTGTGGGGGCTCACCAGTACGTGGTCGTGGTTCCAGAGGGGGCTGTGGGACGGGAGGGGTTCCGTCTCGAAGACGTCCAGTGCGGCGAAGCCGACTCGGCCGGAGTTCAGGGCCTCGATCAGGGTGGCGTGCAGCCGCCTTCACCTCGCAGCCGCCCTCACTCCGTCGGCGACCCCGGCTGCGTGCTCTCCCGTACCACCAGCGAATACCCCGCGGTGAGTCTCGTGTGGGGGGCCTCCGCGTCGGTGGTGATTCTCTGGAGCACCGCGTCCACCGCGAGTTCGGCGATCTCGCGCTTGTTGGGCGACACGGTGGTCAGTGACGGCACGCTGTAGCTGGTCTCCTGGATGTCGTCGAAGCCGACGACCGCCAGGTCGTGCGGCACCCGCAGTCCGTGTTCGTGCGCCGCGCGCACCGCGCCGGAGGCGAGCAGGTCGCTGAAGCAGAAGACCGCGTCCGGTGGTTCGTCCAGGCCGAGCAGGACCCGCATGGCGGAGGCTCCGTCGGCGCGGGTGAACGCCACGGTGTCCGGGGCCAGCCGGGGGTCGTGCGGCACACCCGCGGCATGCAGCGCGGTCAGAAAGCCGTGCATGCGCTGCACCGTCGTCGCATGGGCCCGGTCCGACGGCTGGCCGATGACTCCGATGCGCCGGCGGCCGAGCCCGAGCAGGTGCTCGGTCGCCTCGCGTGCCGCCGCGGAGTTGTCGATCAGCACGTGGTCCGCGGGGATCCTGTACGACTGCTCTCCCAGGAGTACGAGGGGCACGCGGCGCTCGCGAGTGGCGAGCATCGCCTCGTCGAGGCTGAGCGGGCTGAGCAGCACACCGTCGATGAGCGGGTCGCTCAGGCCGCAGGCGATGCGCAGTTCCTCCGCGGGGTCTCCGCCGGTGTCCTCGATGAGCACGGTGCAGCCGCGCTTCTTGGCGGCCGCTATGACCTCCGCGGCCAGCTCCGCGAAGTACGGCGCGACCAGCTCGGGGACGGCCAGCGCGATGATGCCGCTGCGGCCGGTGCGCAAGTGGCGTGCGGAGGCGTTGGGCTGGTAGTCGAGCTCGGCTATCGCGCGCAGCACCCGCTGCCGGGTCTGCTCCGCGACCCGGATCTCGCCCCGGACGACGTTCGACACCGTCTTGATCGACACACCCGCGCGTTCCGCGACGTCCTTGAGGCGTGCACCTGCCATGACGCTCGCCCTCCCTCCCCGGCATTCCTCCGGCCGCCCTCGTCGTCGTCGCACCACGAGAGCCGATGCCGGTGTGCCGACCAGCGTAATCCATGTTGCAACGTTGTAAGAGGCTCGCGTCCTGCGTATGAGAATCACGCCCCGCATGGGCGATATGCACTGATTGGCGGCTCACTCCCCGACGAGCAACCAGTTTCCGCACAGGTGTTGACGTCGAATTTCCGCAGGGATACAACGTTGGAACCGCCTCCGTGCATCGATCGAGCCGTTCGAACCTGTCACTCATTCCAACGTTGTACTCGTTGGGTTTCCCTGCCGTGGAAGGACGCCTGCCCATGCGGGACCGCACACCGCACGCCTCCCCGCCTCCACCCCCACCGTCCCGGCGCGCACTTCTGCGCGGCACCCTGTCGCTCGGCGCCGTCGCGGCCTCGTCCGTCGCCCTCGGCGGCTGCGGCAGCACGCTCGCGCAGGGGTTCACCGGAGGGTCGCCCGCACCGACACGGCTGAACTTCTGGAATCCCTTCACCGGCGGTGACGGCGAGCGGCTGCTGGCCATGGAGGACGTCTACCGGGCCCGGCACCGGGCCACGGACCTGAAGTCGGCGACCTTCGTCTGGGGCAGCCCGTACTACACCAAGCTGACCCTGGCGACTCTCGGCGAGCGGCCCCCGCAGGTCGCCGTATCCCACCTGTCGAAGGTGCCCACGCTCGCCGAGGCGGGACTCCTCACCGAACTGCGGACGTCCGATCTCGCCCGACACGGGCTCACCGAGTACAAGTTCGACCCGCGCCCATGGAAGAAGTCCCAGGTGGACGGGAAGCTGTACGCCGTCCCGCTCGACACCCACCCCTTCGTGCTCTACTTCCGGACCGACATCGCCGAGAAGGCCGGACTGCTCGACGGCCAGGGCCGGTTGACGGACGTGGACGGGCCCGACGCGTTCATCGACGCCCTGCGCGCCGCGAAGGAAGTGACCGGGGCCTGGGGCGGCTCGGTCGCCTCCGTGAAGGACGCCTCGACGCAGTTCCGGCTCTTCTGGTCGTTCTACCGGCAGATAGGCGGCGGCGAACT
>NZ_JAPWHT010000249.1:0-15034 GCF_027270795.1 Streptomyces sp. ActVer | reverse complement strand
GCCCAGGGCGCCGACCGGGACGTCGGAGCCGGTGGAGGCAAGGCCGCCCGTCACGCCGCCCGTGGTGGAGCCGGTCGTGCCCGCGCCACCGGTCGTGCCGCCGGTCGTGCCTCCCGTGGTGCCGCCCGTCCCGCCGTTGGACGACGTCGGGTCGGGGTCCGGGAGTTCGGCGTCGTCGGACAGGGCCACCGAGAGGTCGACCGGGTCGAGTTCGGCGCCTGCCTGGTAGAAGCCGCCGAAGGCCTCCGCGCCGGCCCTGGTGAGGGTGGCGGTGACGTCGTCGAGGGTGATGACGTCGTTCTTGGCCGTCAGGTCGGCGGACTTGGGCTTGAGGTCGGCGAGGGTCACGTCGGCGGACTTCTCGCCGAGGCTGTCGACGTCCGCGGTCAGCTTGCCGGAGCCTCCGTCGACCTCCGCCTTGAGGTCGCTGAGGGTGAGGTCGAGGCCGTAAGTGCCGTTCGTCTCATGGCCCTTGAAGTTGACCGAGCCCTTGAAGGATGCCTTGAGGGTGTCCTCGTCCGTGTCGTAGGTGCCGGTGGCGTCGGGGAACGTGAAGATCCCGTTGCCGGACGCCTGCGAGGCGCCGCCCGAGACGGTGATCCTGCCCTTGGCGACACCGTCCACCACGTACGTACGGAAGGACTGCTTGACGCCCCAGCCGAGGGTGCCGTCGGTGATGTCGCCCTTGGTGGCGGCCTCGGTGGGCGACGGCGTCGGGCTCGTGGTCTGCGACGGGGTGGTGGACGGGGTGCCCGAGGGGGTGGTGGACGGCGTCGTGGAGGGGGTGGGCGAGGGGGTCGTGGAGCCCGTGGGCGTAGGCGTCGGCGACTCGGTCTTCTTCTCCACGACCGTCAGGGGGTCGCCTGCGGCGCCGGAGTAGCTGGAGCTGCCGAAGACGTCGCCCGCCTCCTTGGTCAGCTTGGTCGCCATGTCCGTCATCGTCCGGGTGACGGTGACCTCGGCGAGCGGCACGTCCTGCTGGGTCGTACCGCTCTTCGTCACGTCCGCGGTGAGTCTCGCGGCCTTGCTGTCGAACTTCACGTCGGACAGGGCGAGTTCGAAGCCGTGCAGCTTGGAGACGATCTTCAGGCCGCCCTCGAAGCCGAGCGCCACGGTGTGGGCCTCGGAGTCGTAGGCCCCGGTGCCGTTGACGAAGGTGAACGCGCCGTTGTCCTTGGCCTGCGTGGCGCCACCCTCGGGCGTGAAGCTGCCGGCCGCCATCCCGGTCACGTACGTGCGGTACGACTGCTTGATGCCCCAAGTCAACTCGTAGCCCTTGAGGGGCACTTCGGCGGCGGACGCGGACGTCGCGGCGAGTGCGGTGGCGCCGAGCGTGACAGCGGTCGCGCAGGCTGCGGCGAGGGCTATGGGGCGGCGACGGTTGGCGGCCATGGTCGTGGGTTCTCCTCGGTTCAGTGTGGGAGTCCGCTCAACTTGCGGACGGCGCTGGGAAGTTCAGTTCTCTTCGGAGGCGTCGGCGGCGGGCTGCGCACGACGCCTGCGGATGATCACGAAGGCCGCGGCCACCGCGATCAGGGAGGCTGCCGCGAGGCCGATGGGCAGGACGGATACGTCCGAATCGCTCGCGGTGGCCTCGGTCTTCGGCTCGGCCGTCTTCTGCTCGGCTGCCGCGGCTTCCGGGGTGGCCGACTCCGCACTGCCCAGGTCGGGCAGGGCGGGCAGTTCGGCACTGTCGGTCAGGGCGACGGCGAGGGAGACCGGGTCCATCTCCGTGCCCGCCTTGTACATCCCGCCGAAGGCCTTGGCGCCGTCGGCGGTGAGCTTCGTGGGCGCCTCGGTCACCTGGGCGAGGCCGTCCTTGGGCTTGAAGTCCTTGGCCGTGAAGGTGACCAGGGGGACCTTCTTGGTCGTGCCGTTCGCCTTGGCCGTACTGCCCGTGTCCGCGCCGCCCGCACCGCCGGCGCCGGTGACGTCGGCGTAGAGCGTGCCCTTTCCGTCGTCCGTGACCTCGGCCCGGAGCGCGCCGAGCTTCAGATCGAGGCCCTGCTCGCCGGTGAAGCGGACGGCTCCGGCGAAGGCCGCGTCGAGGGTCTGCCTCTTCTCGTCGTACGTGCCCGAGCCCTTGGGGAAGCGGAAGAGCGCACCGCCGTCCTCGGCTCCGTCGGTGAGCTTCCACTCGCCCTTGGCGATGGACCCGGTGACGTACTCGCGGAAGGTCCGGCGCACGCCCCAGTCGACGGCGCCGTTCTCGATCCGGCCCGAAGTCTCCTTCTTCGCCTTGGACTTGGACGGGGAGGGGGACGGCGTGCGCGACGGCTCGGCGGCGGCTGCGGCCCTGACGTCCGCCGAGAGACTGACCGGGTCGAGGGCGGTGCCGGCCGTGTAGTACCCGGCGAAGGACTTGGCGCCCTGGGCGGTCAGGGTGGCGGGCAGGTTGTTCAACTGGACCGCGCTGCCGCCGCCCTTCATGTTGATGCCGCCCAGGGAGAGGGAGGCGAAGGGCACCCGCGAGGACGTCGTGACCGCCCCGGTGCCCTTCGCCTTGCTGATGACGTCGACGTACAGGGTGCCGCCGTTGCCGGAGAGACGGACGGTGGGGCGGCTGATCGTGAGGTCGAGCTGATACGTGCCGTCGTCCTTCTTGTGCCCGAGGAAGTGGACACCGCCGGAGAAGCCGGCGTTGAAGGCGCCCGAGGCGCCGTCGTACGTGCCGGTCGCCGAGTGGAAGCGGAACTGGCTGCCGCCGACCGTGGCGGCGCCGCCGGTGAGGGAGAAACTGCCGTTCGCTATCGGGCCGGTGACGTAGCTCTGGAAGGAGGACTTGATGCCCCAGTCCAGGCGGCCGCCCTGCACGGTTCGGCTTGCCGCCTGGGCTGTTCCGGCCGGCAGCAGCGCCGCGAGTACTGCCGCGCAGAGCAGGGTCACGTAGGTGCGTAGGTGCGGGCGCGAGGGCATTCGGGTCCTCCGGGGCGCGGGATCTGGCCAGATCCGGGGCGGTTCTGGCAAGAAAGGTAAGGCTAACCTAAGCTATGTCTTCCGATGCGGGAAGCGTCGGATGAGACAGAAGAGGGGACTGCGGTTCGTTTGTCGGCTGCGGACCGTGGGGGCCAGTCGCGCAGTTCCCCGCACCCCTAAGGGGCGTAGCCCCTCCGAAGGGCGCCCGTGCCCTGTCGGCGAACCGAAAGGAACCACGCGACCGTGCGACGTCTGCGTACTCGAGTGGCGGGGGCACTGCTTGCGGTGCTCGCGCTCACGGTGACGGCCTGCTCCTCGGACAGTTCGCCGGAAGGAGCGCCGGCCGCCAAGGCCGAGGCCGCCGCCGATCGGGTCGAGCCGCTCGCCGACACCCCGGTCCCCCAACTCCCGGTCACCGTGCGCTCGGCCGACGGCAGGAAGGTCACCGTCAGGGACGCCGGGCGGATTGTTCCGCTGTCGGGGAGTCTCAGTGAGATCGTCTTCACGCTGGGGCTCGGGGACCGGGTCGTCGCCCGTGACATCACCGCCACCTTCGCGCAGGCGGAGAAGCTGCCGGTGGTCACGCGCAATCACGACGTCTCCGCGGAGAGCGTCCTGTCCCTCAAGCCCGATCTCGTGCTCGCCGAGACCAGCACCGGGCCCGACGAGGCGATGGACCAGATCCGTGACGCGGGTGTCCCCGTTCTCGTCGTCGACCCGGCGAAGGGTCTCGACGACGTGGGCCCGCGGATCGGGACGGTGGCCCGCGCCCTCGGCGTACCGGCCGCGGGCGAGGAGCTCACGAAGCGCTCCGAGGATCGGATCGCCGCCGTACGCAAGGACATTCCGAAGAAGACCGACAAGCCGCGTGTCGCCTTCCTCTACCTCCGCGGCACCGCCTCCGTCTATCTGATCGGCGGCAAGGACTCGGGGGCCACCTCGCTGCTCGAAGCGGCGGGAGCGGTGGACGGCGGCGCCGAGTCGGGTCTGGGGAAGGACTTCACCACGATCACCACTGAGGCTCTCGCCGAGGCCGCCCCCGACGCGATCCTCGTCATGTCCAAGGGCCTCGAGTCCGTCGGCGGCATCGACGGTCTCGTCAAGATCCCCGGCGTCGCCCAGACCCCCGCCGGAATGGAGCGCCGGGTCGTCTCGATCGAGGACGGCGTCCTCCTCAACTACGGCCCCCGCACGGACGAGGTACTGAAGTCCCTGGTCGACCAGTTGTACGGGGACGCCAAATGACCGTGACCGACAAGGGCGCAGCCCCCGATTCCGGAACAGAGGCCGGGACGGAGGTCGAGACAGAGGCTGCGGCGCCGAAGGCGTCGACCGACCGTGAACGGCCCGCCAGACCCCGACGCGGCGCTCCCTGGCTGCTCACCGTCGGGTCGGCCGTCCTCCTCGGCCTCCTCACCCTGGCCTCCGCCGGGCTCGGCGCGTACGAGATCTCCCCCGGTGACGTCCTGTCGTCCATCGCGCACCGGGCCGGAGTCGGCGGCAGCGAACTCGCCCGGGTCCCCGAGTCCGTGCTCTGGAACGTGCGCTTCCCGCGGATCGTGCTCGCGCTGCTCGTCGGTGCCTCGCTGGGCTGTGCGGGCGCACTGATGCAGGGCGTGTTCGGCAATCCGCTCGCCGAACCGAGCGTCATCGGCGTCTCGTTGGGCGCGGCGGTCGGCGCGGTCGCCGCGATCTCGCTCGGCCTGAACTTCCTCGGCAACTGGACCCTCCCGGCCTTCGCCTTCGTGGCGGGTCTCGGCACGGCTCTGCTGGTGTACTCGATGTCCCGCTCGGGCGGCCGTACGGAGGTCGTGACGCTGATCCTCACCGGAATCGCGGTGAACGCCTTCGCGGGGGCGCTGATCGGCCTGTTCATCTTCCTCGCGGACACCGCGGCGGTGAACCAGATCACCTTCTGGCAGCTCGGCTCGCTCTCCCAGGCCACCTGGCCGAAGGTGCTCGCGGTGCTGCCGTGCGCGGCCCTCGGCCTGGCCGTCGCGCCCTTCTACGCACGGAAGTTGGACCTGCTGTCCCTCGGCGAGCGGCCCGCCCGGCATCTCGGTGTGGACGTCGAGCGACTGCGTGTCGTGCTGATCCTGGTCGTCGCGCTGCTCACGGCCGCGGCCGTGAGCGTCTCCGGAGTCATCGGCTTCGTCGGTCTCGTCATCCCGCATCTGCTGCGCATGGCGGCGGGCCCCGGCCACCGTTTCCTCATTCCCGGCAGCGCGCTCGGCGGTGCGGTGGTCCTGCTCGCGGGCGACCTCGCTGCCCGTACCGTCGTGGAGCCCGCGGAGCTGCCGCTCGGGGTGCTCACCGCGCTCTTCGGCAGCCCGTTCTTCTTCTGGCTGCTGCGCAGGACCCGTCGCAGGCAAGGAGGCTGGGCGTGAAGCTGCTCGGACTGATCGGAACGCGGCCCGCGCCTCCGGGCCCCGTGCACCCCGGCGACGTACTCGCCGAGGCCGAGGCCCTGCACGTCCGGCTCGGTGGCCGCGAGGTGCTGTCCGGCGTGGACGTCACCGCCCGCGCGGGCGAGGTGCTGGCCCTGGTCGGGCCCAACGGGGCGGGAAAGTCCACCCTGTTGGGCGCGCTCGCCGCCGATCTCCCGGCCGCCGCAGGAGTCGTACGCGTCCACGGTCGCCCGGCGTCCGACTGGTCGGCGCAGGAACTGGCCCTGCGCCGGGCGGTGCTCCCCCAGTCCGCCGCGCTCTCCTTCCCGTTCGCGGTCGAGGAGGTCGTACGGATGGGCCGGGCGCCCTGGGCCGGACGGCCCGAGGAGTACGCAGAGGAAACAGACGACGCCGCGGTGGCCTCGGCCATGGCCGCCACCGAGGTCACGGACTTCGTAGGTCGCCCCTTCTCGGCGCTCAGCGGCGGTGAGCGGGCCCGGGTGGCGCTCGCCCGGGTGCTCGCCCAGCGCACCCGGCTGCTGCTGCTCGACGAACCGACCGCCGCCCTGGACCTGCGCCACCAGGAACTGGTGCTCCGGGTCTGCCGCGCAAGGGCGCACGCCGGGGACGCGGTGGTCGTGGTGTTGCACGATCTGGGGCTCGCGGCGGCCTACGCGCACCGGGTGGTGATCCTGCGCGCCGGGCGTGCGGTGGCCGACGGACGGCCGGCCGAGGTCTTCACCGACCGACTGCTTTCGGACGTCTACCAGCAGCCGGTCGAGGTGTTCCCGCATCCGCGCACCGGCGAGGTCCTGGTGGCTCCCGTGAGGGGTTCTTGACCGACCTTTGACCATTTCGTGGGGGGCGGATTGAGCCACCGTGATCAGGCCGTGGCCTTGCGTCACCGATGAGAGCTGAATCACTGGACGGGCGGCTTTCAGTCAGGTAAGCCTCAGATAAGTTAGGGCAGCCTCACCGAGAACCTGTGTCTCCCCTGTGACCCTCTTGGAGCCTGTATGCGAGCCGTTCGACTCTCCGTCGTCACCGCTGCCGCGACCGCGGCGGCGCTGGCCGCTGTCACGGGCTGCACCGAGAAGAGCGATGCCTCGGGCGGCGACGACCGCGTCGTCAAGGTGACCGCCACGGACTCCAAGTGCGAGGTGTCGAAGACGAAGTTCCCGGCCGGGAACATCCAGATAGACGTCGAGAACAAGGGCTCCAAGGTCACCGAGGTCTATCTCCTCTTCCCGGACGACCGCATCGTCACCGAGCGCGAGAACATCGGCCCCGGCACCAAGCAGAAGGTCACCGCCGAGGTGAAGGAGGGCGACTACCGGATCGCCTGCAAGCCGGGCATGAAGGGCAAGGGCATCCGTCAGGACGTCACGGCCACAGGCAGTGGCAAGGTCACCAAGCGCGACCCGCGCCTCGACTCGGCCGTCGCCGCCTACCGCGAGTACGCGCAGGAGCAGGCCGACGAGACCCTGCCCAAGGCGAAGGTCTTCGCCGCGGCGGTCAAGGCCGGCGACATCGAGGCCGCGAAGAAGGCGTACGCCGACTCGCGCATCGGCTGGGAGCGGACCGAGCCCGTCGCCGAGTCCTTCGGTGACATCGACCCGAAGGTCGACGTGCGCGAGGACGGCCTGGAGGAGGGCCCGGACGGTAAAAGCACAGAGAAGGACTGGACCGGCTGGCACCGCCTGGAGCGCTCGCTCTGGCAGGACAAGAAGCTCACCGACCGCGACTCCGAGCTCGCCGACCAGCTGGTCACCGACCTCACCGACTGGCAGAAGCGGGTCGGCAAGGCCGAGATCACCTCGACCTCGATGGCCAACGGCGCCAAGGAGCTCCTCGACGAGGTCGCCACCGGCAAGGTCACCGGCGAGGAGGAGCGCTACTCGCACACCGACCTCGTCGACTTCAAGGCGAACGTCGAGGGCGCGGAGAAGTCGTACGCACTGCTGAAGCCGGTCGCCTCGGAGAACGACGCGGCGCTGACCAAGGAGCTCGACGCACAGTTCGCGGCGCTGAACACGCTGCTCGACAGGTACCGCAAGGACAAGACCTCCTACGACTTCACCTCGTACGACAAGGTCGGCAAGGCCGACCGCAAGGAGCTCTCCGACGCGGTGAACGCGCTCGCCGAGCCGCTGTCCAAGCTCGCCGCCGCCGTCGTGAAGTAGGACGTTACGCAAGAGGGGCCCTGGCACCATGACGGACACCACGAACACGACGAACACGACGGAAGCCACCGGCGGGACCGACGGAAGCACGGGCCGGAGCGAGGAGACGGCGGAGTCCGTCTCCCGTGCTCCGTCGCGGCGCTCACTGATCGGCTGGGGCGGTGCCGGGCTCGCGCTCGGGGCCGCCGCGGCCGGCGGTGCGGTGGCGATGGCCCGCAACGGCGACGACACGGAACCGACCGCGGCCTCGACGGGCGCCGCGGTCGCCTTCCACGGCACGAACCAGGCGGGCATCGCCACCCCGGTGCAGGACCGGCTGCACTTCGCCGCGTTCGACGTGAAGACGACGGACCGGGCCGCGTTCGTCCAGCTGCTGAAGGACTGGACCGAGGCCGCGCGGCGGATGACCGCCGGGCACGCGGTCGGCGAGGGCGCGTACGGCGGTCTGGCCGAGGCGCCGCCGGACGACACCGGTGAGGCGCTGGGCCTCAAACCGTCACGGCTGACCCTGACGATCGGCTTCGGCCCGTCCCTGTTCGACAAGTTCGACCTCGCGGACCGGCGGCCGGAAGCCCTGGTCGACCTGCCGAAGTTCGCGGGCGACAACCTCGACGGGAACCGCAGTGGCGGCGACCTGTGTGTCCAGGCCTGCGCGGACGACCCGCAGGTCGCGGTGCACGCGATCCGCAACCTCGCCAGGATCGGCTTCGGCAAGGTCGTCGTCCGCTGGTCCCAACTGGGCTTCGGCAAGACGTCCTCGACGACTCCGGAGGCCCAGACCCCTCGCAATCTCATGGGGTTCAAGGACGGCACCCGCAACATCGCGGGCACGGAGACGGACCGGCTGAAGAAGTTCGTGTGGGTCGAGGAGAAGGACGGCCCGGCGTGGATGGTCGACGGCTCGTACCTCGTGGCCCGGCGCATCCGCATGAACATCGAGACCTGGGACCGTACTTCCCTCCAGGAGCAGGAGGACATCTTCGGCCGTGACAAGGGCGAGGGCGCTCCGGTCGGGAAGGCGAAGGAGCGGGACAAGCCGTTCCTGAAGGCGATGAAACCCGACGCGCACGTACGGCTCGCGCACCCCGACACCAACGCCGGGGCCACGCTCCTGCGCCGTGGCTACTCCTTCACGGACGGCACGGACGGCCTCGGCCGCCTGGACGCGGGCCTGTTCTTCCTCGCGTACCAGCGGGACGTACGCAAGGGCTTCATCCCGGTGCAGCGGAGCCTGGCGGCCGACGCGCTCAACGAGTACATCCAGCACGTGGGTTCAGCGGTCTTCGCCGTCCCGCCCGGCGTCCGCGACAAGGACGACTGGTGGGGCCGGGCCCTGTTCTCGAAAGACTCGAAGGACTCGAAGGATTCCAAGAGCTCCACGAACTCCAAGGAGGCGTAGGCCGTGTTCGCGAACTATCTGATCGGCCTGCGCGAGGGCCTGGAAGCCAGCCTCGTCGTCTGCATCCTCATCGCGTATCTGGTGAAGACGGACCGGCGGGACGCCCTGAAGCCGATCTGGATCGGCATCGCCGTCGCGGTGGGTCTCGCCCTCGGTTTCGGGTGCGCGCTCGAATTCGGCTCCCAGGAGCTGACGTTCGAGGCGCAGGAGGCGCTCGGCGGCTCGCTGTCGATCATCGCGGTCTGCCTGGTCACCTGGATGGTCTTCTGGATGCGGCGTACGGCCCGCCATCTCAAGGCCGACCTGCACGGCAAGCTGGACGCGGCGCTGCAGATGGGCACGGGCGCGCTGGTCGCGACCGCGTTCCTGGCCGTGGGCCGCGAGGGCCTGGAGACGTCCCTGTTCGTCTGGACGTCCGTACGCGCGTCCAGCGACGGAACGGAAGGCCCGCTGATCGGCGTGCTGCTGGGCATCGCGACGGCGGTCGTGCTCGGCTACCTCTTCTACCGGGGCGCCCTGCGCATCAACCTCGCCAAGTTCTTCACCTGGACCGGCGCGATGCTGGTCGTCGTGGCCGCGGGTGTCCTCGCGTACGGCTTCCACGACCTCCAGGAGGCCGACTTCCTGCCGGGGCTGACCAACAAGGCCTTCGACATCAGCGAGACCATCCCGCCGGACAGCTGGTACGGCACGCTCCTCAAGGGCGTCCTCAACTTCCAGCCGGATCCGACGGTCCTCCAAGTCGTGGTGTGGTCCCTGTACTTGGTACCGACCCTCGCCTTCTTCCTGGCCCCTTCCCGGTCCGGCGATGCACGACCGAAGACACCCGCGCCGGTCCGCGCCCCGTAGGGGCGCGGGGCTGCGACATGTGCGGCTCCGCCGCGCGGGCGCGACCAGCCATGACGAACCCGCACCCGACAAATCCCCGCGGAGCGCTTCGCATACTGGATCACGGTGCGGCAGCACTACGTGATCCCGCCACCCAGGCGCCGACAGGCCCCGGTAGGGTTCCCCTCCGGGAAAGGGGAAAGTGACGGTGACGGTACCCATGCGCAGGGATCACGGCCCACGTAGGCCTCGCAGGCTTGGCCGGAGCGCGCTGACGGCGGCGTCGGTGACCGTGCTGTCGGTGACGGCGAGCGGGTGCGTGGTGGTGCACGGGGAACGGGAGATTCTCCCCGGGGCCACGAAGACCGAGGCCGCGCGTGCGCTGAAGGACTTCACGGCCGCCTACAACGAGGCCAACGGCGCCAACGACCCGTCCCTGGACGCGGACCGGGTCACCGGTGCCCTCGGGGACATCGATGGCGCGAAGCTGAAGGCCGGCGGCAAGAACCAGCCGGGCGGCAACCCCGACTACGTGCCGCTGGCGCTGAGCGACACCGAGTTCACGATCCCGAAGAAGGCCGGCTGGCCGCGCTGGTTCGTCACCGACTCGAAGGCCAACAAGGGCCGTGGCGAGGACCGTTGGCTGCTGGTGTTCACCCGTGGCAGCGCCGACGACGTGTGGCAGGTCTCGTATCTGACGATCGTCGCCGCCGAAGAGGTGCCGGACTTCAAGAAGGACCAGGACGGCTGGGCGGAACCGGTCACGGCGACCGCGGCGGACCTGGCGGTCGCGCCCGGGGACCTCCCCCAGGACTACGCGACCTACCTCAAGGACGGCGGCGACACCTTCGCCGCGGGCACCCACACCACGAAGTGGCGCTCCGACCGTACGAAGAGCGCGAGCCGCCCCGGCCTCGCCCAGCAGTACATCGACGAGCCCCTGGCCTCCGGCGACTACGCCCCGGTGGCCCTGCGCACCACCACCGGCGGCGCCCTCGTCTTCTTCACCACCCGCCACTACCAGAAGCAGACCGCCGCCCAGGGCGTCCCCATCAACGTCACCAACGCCGACGTCAAGGCCCTCATGACCGGCGAACCCAAACAGTCCCTGACCCTGGAATCCATCTCCAACCAGGCAGTACTGGACCCGTCCAAGGACGCGGCGAACCAACAGGTGGAGTTCCTGGGCAGAATCCAGGGCCTGACGGCGGCGAAGGGCGAGTAAGGGGGGCGTCCCACCGATTCAGGGGCGCGGGGCGCGAGGCGCGAGGACCGGCGCACCTCTAGGGGCGCGGGGAACTGCGCAGTCTTTTGGTTTCAGGGGCGCGGGGAACGGCGCTGTCTTGTCTTGGGGGCGCGGGGAACGGCGCAATCTTTTAGGGGCGCGGGGAACTGCGCGACCAGCCACAGGCGGCCCGCAGACAAAGCAAATCAGCGAGTCAGGGGGCGGGGCGTCAGCCCCGAAGGGGCCACGCCGCAACATGGTCCCGCTCAACCCCCGCATACCGAGCACACTCATCGGTAAGCACCTCAAGCAACGACAAAGGATCCGGCAGCGCATGCTCCGGCCCCCGCACCCACTCCACCGTCAAATCACCGGGCAACCGCGCCGGAGGCACCAGCACATAGGACCCCCGGCAATGCCACCGCAACCCCGGATGCTCATCCATCGTCTCCGGGTGACAGTCCAGCTCACACGGCCACCACTCGTCCTCGTCCTCGGGCGTACCACGCGTAGCCGTGAAGAAGAGCATCCGGTCACCCCCGGACACCGCAACGGGCCCGACCTCGACACCGAGGTCGAGCAACCGCTCCAGCGCCTCCTGCCCCGCCTCCAGCGGAACGTCCAGCACGTCGTGCACCATGCCGGTCGCGGTGATGAAGTTGGCGAGCGGCTGATGCCGCGCCCACCGCTCGATCTGCGCCCGGTCGGTAGTGGACTGCGTCTGCCAGGCAAAGGACACGGGGTGCCGCGCGGGGGTGGGACACCCGACCCGGTCACAGGAACATCGGTAGGCGGAGGGATGGGCGGCGGGCGCGAGCGGCAGCCCGGCTCCGGCGGCGGCAAGCAGCAGTTCCTCACGACCCGAGGATTCGTCTCCCGAGTCCGTACGAGGCCGTCGGCCACGCAGCCACTGGGAGATCCTGCCCTGCCCGCCCGAGCGGCGGCCCATCTCTGCGCTCATCGATCCCCTCGCCCTGGCTGTTGTGCGGACAGCATGCCCTATGGTCCCACCATCCTGCGCCACAGGGGGCCTGAGCCCACATCCGGGGTAGGCGGGACGATGCCCGACCGGGTCATCGATCGAGTGTCATTACATACTTTGAGACGATTTGCCCGCCTACGGTGTCGGCATGGTCACACGGACTGCGCTGACGGCTGTCGCGGGTCTCGCGTCGCTGGCCCTCGTCGGGCAGGGCGGGGCGATCACCCCGCTCGAATGGGACGCCGGCCCGCTGACGGTGTCCGCACTCCCCCGCATCGTCCACACCGCACACCGCGGCGGCGCCCGGGAGGTGCCGGAGAACAGCATGTCCGGCCTCGTGGCCGCGTACGAGCGCGGAACGGCCCAGGTGCTCGACCTGGACACCCGGATGCTGCGCGACGGGACGATGGTGGTCATGCACGACGCGACCCTGAACCGCACGACCTACATGGGCGGCCCGGTGGACGCGCTCGACCGGCGGGACTGGGAGGGGGTCCGGTTGCGCCCCGGGGACGGGCTGCCGGGGAGCTGGCGCTCCGAGCGGCCGCCGACGCTCGCCGAGGTGCTGGACCGTTTCGGCGGACGGACGGTGCTGATACTGGAGGCCAAGGACCCGCGGAGCCTGCCGACCCTCGCCGCGATGATCAGGTCACGCGGCCTGACCCGCTCGGTGCTGGTCAACTCCAACCACCCGGCGGTGGCGCGGCGGGCCCACCGCATGGGCCTGGTCTCACAGTTGTGGCGGTCGGCACGGCAGATGCGTACGGACCGGCCCGAGCGGTGGCGGTCGTTCGTGGACGTCCTGGACGTGGACCACAAGGCCCGCGACCGCGATCTCGTAACGGCGGTCAGGTCCGGCATCCCCCGCGTGTGGGCGCACACCGTGGTGACCCCGGCACAGCGCGACCGTGCCCTCGCCCTCGGCTGCGACGGGATCATCACGGACGCGCCTGGACGGCTGGCGCGGGCGGAGGGCCGACGGGTGAGGGGCCGGTGGGCGAGGGGTCAGCGGGGGGCGAGGCCGTAGAGGGCGTACTCGACGAGCTTGTCCGTGTACTCGTGCGTGATGGGGCCCGTGTACTGGAGCCAGCGCTGGGCGAGCGGCGAGACGAAGAGTTCCAGGGCGATGCGCGGGTCGATGTCGGTGCGTACGGCGCCTTGCTCCTGGGCGGCGCGCAGGCGCTTCACATACAGCTGGAGCTGGGGTTCGAGGAGCTTGCCGACGAACTCCCGGCCGACCTGTTCGTTGACGACGCCCTCGGCCGCCAAGGCCCGTGACGGCGCCTCGAAGGTGGGGTCGAGCAGTTCGTCGACCGTGGCCCTCAGCACCAGCTTGAGGTCGGCCTCCAGGTCGCCGGTGTCGGGGATCTCGTACGCCGCGTGCTCCCCGATGACCTCCGGGCGGGCGGCCGCCTCCGCCGCCTGGGCGCTCAGGTCGATGAACGCCTCCAGCAGGACGTCGGCCTTCGACGACCACCACCGGTAGATCGTCTGCTTGCCGACGCCCGCGCGGGCTGCGATGCCCTCGATGGTGGTCTTCGGGTAGCCGACCTCGCTCACGAGCGCGAGGGCGGCGTCGTAGATCGCCCGCCGGGACTTCTCGCTGCGGCGGCTGGAGTCGGGGGCGGGCTTCTGCGGGGGCTGGGCGGACGTGTGAGCCATACCTTCAAATTTACCAGCCCGACAAGACGCTCCGTCTCGCCGAACGGCGTTTCCTCGCCCCCGCCGCCCCTGCCCTCCCCCACTCTCGGCTTCGCTCGAGCGGGGCCCCATCTTCCCCTGGGGGCTGACGCCCCCGGACCCCCGCTCAAGATCAGCCCCTCCGGCGTTTGAGGAGCGGGGGTTCGGGGGCGGAGCCCCTGAGGAAGTGACGGGAATGGGCAGGGGCGGCGGGGGCGAAAACAACCCGTTCGGCTCCCGCCGAGAGGCCCGCTCGCGGCGCACCATGGGCACCAACTGCCCCCGCGGTACCCGCGGTCCACGTGAGGAGCCCGCACGGCGAGGCGCAGGAGTTCTTCGGGCGCCCGGTGATCAGGCTCAGCTTGACGAACCCTCGACACCGAACACCCGTCCACCCACCCATCTTTGCGGGTGGAACGGAGGCCAACTTGACACCTAGTACCCCAGAAGGGCGCAGCGACACCGCTAGGGTCGCCTCGTCCGACAACATGGTTGGCGGACCTACCGCCGGACGGGCGGGAAGTGACGCCTGTGGAGGCTCATGCAAGACCAACCCCCCTCGGGGGTCGGCAGGGGCCTATGAAGCAGGAACCCGCGGTGGTATCGCGAGCGATACGGACCGGAATCTCCTGCCCTTGGGCAGAAGAGGGCGTCAATACCACCTGGACACGGCGCTCGATGACGCGGCGGACGAGGTCCTGTGGATCCGGGTGCGTGCTCGCCCGGGAGCCGGAACGGCTCAGCCGGACTGGGGCGGCCAGGCGTCGCCCCAGTCCGCGTCGCGGGCCGCCTTGTAGAGGAGGCCGTGGCGCTTCGTCACGGTCGAGCGGCGCAGTTGCTCCTCGGTCTCGCACAGGTCGAGGAGCACCTGCCCCTTGCGGATCTGCGGCCGCCGTACGACCCGGGAGGGGGCCGGGGTCGCCGGGAAGCGGGTGGCGGCGACATAGCTGAACTTCTCGTCCTCGTACGCCAGTGAGCCGCCCTTGACCTGCCGGTGCAGCGAGGAACGGCTGACCCGGGCCGAGAAGTGGCACCAGTCCTCGCCGGGGACGATCGGGCAGGCGGCGCTGTGCGGGCAGGGGGCGGCGATGTGGAAGCCGGCGCCGATGAGGCGGTCGCGTGCCTCGATGACGCGGGCGTAACCGTCCGGTGTGCCGGGCTCGATGATCACGACGGCCTGGGCGGCGGTCGCGGCAGCGTCCACGACTTCGGTGCGGGCCTGTTCCGTGAGCTCGCCGAGAACGTACGACACGGTGACGAGATCAGTGCTCTCGATGGTGAGCGCCGCTCCGATTCGAGAGCGCTGCCACTCGGCGGACTTCAACAGCGGGTTCCGCGAGGCGAGTTCACGGCCGAGGGCGAGCGCGGGTTCGGCCCAGTCGAGCACGGTCACCGGCCGCTCCTCGGGCCAGGTGGCGCTCACGGCCCAGGTCA
>NZ_JAPWHT010000248.1:0-15061 GCF_027270795.1 Streptomyces sp. ActVer | reverse complement strand
AGACGCCGAACCACGTGACCCCAAGGCCGCGCTGGTCTTCGACGACCCGCTGAGCCGGCCGTCAGCCGACGACACGGACCACGGCTGGGGCGAGCGGCCCGCCGGCGACAGCGCGGCGGACCTGGCGCGCTTCCTGGACGAGAAGCCGCCCCACCACATCTGACCCCCGCGCCACCACCGAGCGGCAGCCGTCGAGCGACCCGGACGGACGGCGGCAAGCAGTGCACGGACGGCTCTCAGCGCAACCGTTGCCGCGAATACCGCGGCCGGTACCGCGATCGCAGTTACTGCTCGTTGTGCCCGGAGCCGCGCTGGGCCACCAGGGCGTCGCGGATCTCCTTCAGAACCTCCAGCTCGCTCACCTCGATCACCTCCTGCGTACCCTCCTTCGCCTTCTGGCGGGCCGCCTGCTTGGCGAGGTACTTGGACATCGGCAGCACCATCAGGAAGTACACGACGGCCGCGGTGATCAGGAAGGTCAGCGTCGCGCTGAGGACGCTGCCCCACATGATGGGGATACCGCTCGTCGCGGTCCCCGTCGCCTCGTCGAAGCGGCACGGGTCCTTCAGGCACGAGCTGTACTGGTTGAGGTCCTTGGTGCCGAACGCGCCGACCAGCGGATTGATCACGCCCTTCACCACGGAGTTGACGATGTTGGTGAAGGCGGCGCCGATGACCACCGCGACAGCCAGATCGACGACGTTCCCGCGCATCAGGAAGGCCTTGAAGCCGTCCCAGACGCCCGGTTCCTTCTTCTTCTCGCTCACCAGGGAGCCCCTCTTCAGCCGCACAAACCGTGGAATCAACAGCTCCGCAACCTACGTCAGGGCCTGGCAGCGCTGTCCAATTCCGTAACTCCAACGAGGGACTTGACAGCCTGACGGAAGCCATCCTGGCCATGGTCAGCACAGGGTCACCGCCAACCGCGAGGTCGCGCCGGCCCCGGCCAGCAGCGTAGCCGTCCGCCGAGGCACGGACAGGACGACCAACGCCCCGCCCTCCGACACACTGTCCGGCGACTCGGGCACCTTCGTCACCCGCGCACCACGCGCGACCACGCGAGCGTCACCAGGCCCCACCGCACCCTGCTCAGCCGCGACAACGTCGACCCGGTCCCCGGCCCTGAGCAACCGCACGGTCGCACCGTCGGCAATCCGCACAGGCGCCGCAACCATCTCAACGGGCCGCTCCCGCACGGCACCCACCACCGGACGCCCCCGAGCCTCCGTATCTCTCTCCCTCTCCCTCTCCCTCGGCCCCGCCGCGACAAGCGCCACCGCGGTCACCGCGAGACCAACCGCCAGGGCCCGCCTCCGATGCCGAACGAGCCGCCGCACCTGATACCGCCCACCCCGCACCCGCACAGGAGCGAAATGCGGCACCTCACACGTGCTGGGCACATCCGTGCCCAACGGACGCGGAAAAGAGGAGAGCTGCGACACGAGTACCACCACCTGTGGTCGAAAGATCAGCTTGCGACCCCAGCCTGCGCCCTCCCCCAGAATCCCGCCGAGCCCAGTGGACAACCCCCAAGTTGTGGACAACTCCCTCACCCGAAGGGAAGGTTCCGCACCCGCAGCCGAACACACACGGAAACGCGGATGCACCTGCAGTCGACAACGCACGGCCCGCGCCCCAAGACAACGCGCCGCGTACCACCCGGCACCCGGCGCGCCCCCTACGGCAACTCAACCCCCGGATCCATCCCACCCAACGCACTCATGCACAGACAATCCCGCGAAGAGTTCGCCGGCAGCCCCGCCACCGCGTCGAACAAAACCCCCCGCAGCCGATCCACATTCGCCGCGAACACCTTGAACACCTCGTCGTGCGAGACGCCCTCCCCACTCTCGGCACCCGCATCGAGATCGGTGACCAGCGTCAACGACGTATAACAAAGCTCCAGTTCACGAGCGAGCGCCGCCTCCGGATGCCCGGTCATACCCACCACGGACCACCCCTGCGCCCGATACCAGAGCGACTCCGCACGGGTCGAGAACCGCGGCCCCTCGATGACGACCAGCGTCCCGCCGTCCACAGGCTCCCAGTCCCGCCCCCGCGCCGCCCCCAGAGCGACCTCCCGCCCGGTGGGGCAGTAGGGATCGGCAAGGGACACGTGCACGACGTTCGGCACGTCACCCCCGGGCAACGGCAGCCCGTCGAAGTAGGACTGCGCCCGGGACTGCGTACGGTCCACGAACTGGTCAGGCACGAGCAGCGTCCCCGGCCCGTACTCGGGCCGCAGCCCGCCCACCGCACACGGCCCGAGCACCTGACGCGCCCCGAGCGACCGCAGTGCCCACAGATTGGCCCGGTAGTTGATGCGGTGCGGCGGCAGATGATGGCCGCGCCCGTGGCGGGGCAGGAAGGCAACCCGCCGCCCGGCGATCTCACCGAGGAACAGAGAGTCGCTGGGCGCTCCGTACGGCGTGTCCACCTGTATCTCGGTCACGTCGTCGAGAAAGGAGTAGAAGCCCGACCCGCCGATGACGCCGATCTCGACGTTCTCCGTGTTCACCATGAACGGCACCCTAGCCGGGCCCGGAAACGCCGAAGACCCTGCCGTCGTACGACGACAGGGTTCGTGGGCGAAGAACCGTTGTGCGCGAGAGCGTTACGCGGCGTTGCTGCTGCCGGAGGACGAACTCGTGGACGACGACTTGGAGCCCGGCTTCGAGTCCGAGGACGACTTGGAGCCGGACGAGGACGAGGAGTCCGACGAGGTCGACGATTCGGACGACGACTTCGAGGCCGGCGCCGGGCTGCTGCTCGACGACGAACCGCGGCTGTCGTTGCGGTAGAAGCCGGAGCCCTTGAAGACGATGCCGACCGCGGAGAACACCTTCTTCAGGCGTCCGTCGCAGCTGGGGCACACGGTGAGGGCGTCATCGGTGAACTTCTGCACCGCCTCGAGGCCCTCGCCGCATTCGGTGCACTGGTACTGGTAGGTCGGCACTTGTCTTCCTCCTGGCACTCTCACTCAGTGAGTGCTAACGACGGTCCATAGTGACGTATTCCTCGGGATCAGTCCACTGCCACCGGCACTCGGTGACCCACGCCACGTGCGACGGTCCGGCTCACGACCCGGGGCGAGAGCCGTGAACGCAGGGTCACGAGGGTCGCCAGGGCCAGCAGCGTGCCGCCCATCGGGACGAGGAACCCGGCACCGTCCCACAGGCGGTCCTCCATCTGCCCGGCGACCGTGACGGCGGCCGCCTGCCCGAGTGCGACCGCTCCGGTGAGCCAGGTGAAGGCCTCGGTCCGGGCGCCGGCCGGCACGAGTCCGTCGACCAGGGTGTAGCCGGTGATCAGGGCGGGCGCGATACAGACACCGACGAGGAGACCGATCCCCGCGAGGACGACGACCGACTGGGCTGCCCACAGCCCGGAGGCGGCCAGGCCCAGGGCGGCGTACGCGACGACGAGGCGGCGGCGCGGGGCCACCTTCCAGGCGATCGCGCCGCAGACGACGCCGGAGAGCATGTTGCCCGCGGCGAAGGTCCCGTACAGGACACCGTTCAGCCCGGGCTCGCCGATGGATTCGCTGAACGCGGCGAGCGAGACCTGCATGCCGCCGAACACGGCGCCGATGCCGAGGAAGGCCACGATCAGCACACGCACACCGGGGACCGACAACGCGGAAGCGTGCTTCACGCGTGCGTGCCCCTTGGGGCCCACGGCCGGCTGGGTGCCGCGCTGGGCGGCGAACAGCAGACCGCCGACCAGGGTGAGCGCGGCCTCCGTGAGCAGGCCGGCGGCCGGGTCGACGGCGGTGCACAGCGCGGTGGCGAGCAGCGGCCCGAACACGAAGGTGAGTTCGTCGGTGACGGACTCGAAGGCCGCCGCGGTGGTCATCAGGGGCGAGTCCTGGAGCTTGACGCCCCAGCGGGCCCGCACCATGGGCCCGATCTGCGGCACCGAGGCGCCTGTCGGCACGGCGGCGACGAAGAGGGCCCACAGAGGCGCGTCCGAGAGTGCCAGCGCGGTCAGGGAGAGTCCCGCCAGAGTGTGGAGGAGGACGCCGGGGAGCAGCACGGCCCGCTGGCCGTGACGGTCGGCGAGACGGCCGGTGAAGGGCGCGAACAGTGCCAGGGAGACACCGGTCACGGCGGCGACGGCGCCGGCGGCCCCGTACGAGCCGGTGGTGTGCTGGACGAGCAGGACGATGGAGATGGTCAGCATCGCGAACGGCTGCCGCGCGGCGAAGCCGGGAAGCAGGAACGTCCACACGCCGCGCGTACGCAGCAGCTGTCCGTATCCCGGGCGGGAGGAGACAGGAGTCCCGGGGGACTCCGAGGTGACCGTGGATGCCACGGCCCGTGCCTTTCTGCCGCCTGGTAGCGCGACCCCGTTTACGGGGCTGGAGGCGCCGAGAGCTGTCCTCTTGCGCGGAACTGCGGTAGATGCCGGGCCGCCCGCCAGAGGGCGCCGCGGCCGCCATACGGTCGCGCCAGCTCTGCGTCAGGCAGAGTTGGTTAGATCAAGATGCGCCTTGATGATACAGGCTCAAACGGCTCGGCCCCTGTGAAACCCAGCACTCTCCTGTTCCGAGCCTGCGAATGCTTGTGAGCCACGAAGTCGAGGCGCCAAGGCTCATTCCCCCACCCCGTTCCCACCCGTCCCCAGCCACCCCGCCAGCTTGCCGCCCTGACCCACCGCCCGCAGCCGCTGCTCGGCAGCGTCCCGGACGGGATCGGTGGCCACGACGAGCAGCTCGTCACCACGCCGAAGCACGGTCGTGGGAAGCGGAACGAACGATTCTCCACCGCGGACGACCAGTGTGACGGCGGCCCCCGCGGGCAGCCGCAGCTCGTTGATCTCGACGCCGTGCATCTTCGACCCCTCCGGGATCGCGACGGACAGCAGATGCCCGCGCAACCGCTCCAGGGGCGCCGACTCGATTCCCAGGTCGGCGGTCTCCGAAGGGGACTTGGACACGCCCAGCTTCCGGGCCACCCAGGGGAGCGTGGGCCCCTGGACGAGGGTGTAGACGACCACAAGGACGAACACGATGTTGAAGATGCGACGGCTTTCCTCGACGCCGCTCACCATCGGGATCGTGGCCAGAATGATGGGCACCGCACCGCGCAGCCCGGCCCATGACATCAGGGCCTGCTCCTGCCAGCGCACGCGGAAGGGCGCCAGCGCCGCCACGACGCTCAGCGGCCGCGCCACCATGGTCAGCACCAGCCCGATGACGAGCGCGGGCCAGATGTCGTCGCCCATCTCGTGCGGCGTGACCAGCAGCCCGAGCAGCACGAACATGCCGATCTGGGCGATCCAGCCGAGCCCGTCGGCGAAGCCGCGCGTGGCGGGCCAGTGCGGCAGCTTCGCGTTGCCCAGCACCATCGACGCCAGGTACACCGCGAGGAAGCCGCTGCCGTGGGCCAGCGCCCCGGCCGAGTACGCAGTGACCGCGATCGCCATCACCGCGATCGGGTAGAGGCCGGAGGCGGGCAGCGCCACATGCCGCAGTCCGTACGCCCCCAGGAAGCCCACAGCAAGGCCGATGGCCGCTCCGATGGACAGTTCCAGCGCTATCTCACCGAGCAGCTGGTACCAGTGCTCCACCGGGCCGGCCATGGAGAACGAGACGACGAGGATGACCACCGGGGCGTCGTTGAAGCCCGACTCGGCCTCCAGGATGCCCGTCACGCGCGCGGGGAGGGGCACTTTCCGCAGTACGGAGAAGACCGCCGCCGCGTCCGTCGAGGACACCACCGCGCCGATGATGAGCGCCTGCCGCCACTCCAGCCCGATCAGGTAGTGGGCCGCTGTCGCGGTGATGCCGACGCTCACCGAGACGCCGACCAGCGCCAGTGAGGAGGCAGCCGGCAGCCCGGGCTTGATCTCCTTCCACTTCGTGCCGAGGCCGCCCTCGGCCAGGATCACGACCAGGGCCGCGTACCCGATGACCTGGGTCAGTTCGGCGTTGTCGAAGCGGATGTCGCCGATGCCGTCCTGGCCCATGGCGACGCCGATGCCCAGGTACACGAGCAGGCTGGGGAGCCCGCTGCGCGACGAGATCCGAACCGCTGCCACCGCGACGAGCAGAACGAGCGAGCATACGAGCAGGAGCTGGTTGAGCTGGTGGACAGTCAGCGGCTGTTCCCTTCTCGCCGTTCCGGGTGGATCACTTTGACCAGTTGGACCGCTTCGATCGGCTGGATCACCTTGTTGGGTGCAACCGTGGCCGGTTCAGCCGGCTCGATGGTTCAACTACTTCGTTACCTTACCTAACTCTTGACGCTTTCTTGACACTCGGCAAGGCAAGATCGAACTCCCGTCCGTCCGGGTTCCCGACTCCGCGTCAAGCCCGAGTTGGCCCTGCGCCTATGGTTGCTCCAGCGCTCAGTCAATTGGACATGCCCGCCTGCCGCTCGCGTGAGGACAGCAAGGACAGCGATGCCCCCCAACACCACCGCATCTTCCGGTCAAAAGCCCGGCAAGTCCGGCAGGAAGAAGGGGCGCAGAGCCCGTCTGGTCCTGATCGTCCTGGTTCTGGCCATCATCGGCGGCATCGCCTACGGGTCGTTCTGGAGTATCAGCACCGTCCGTGCCTCCTTCCCCCAGACCAAGGGTTCCATCTCGCTCGACGGTCTGTCGGGTCCCGTGGATGTGAAGCGTGACAGTTACGGGATCCCGCAGATCTACGCCTCGACCGACGCGGACCTGTTCATGGCGCAGGGCTACGTCCAGGCGCAGGACCGGTTCTACGAGATGGACGTACGCCGTCACATGACGGCCGGCAAGCTCTCCGAGATGTTCGGCGAGGGCCAGGTCGACAACGACGAGTTCCTGCGCACGCTGGGTTGGTACCGGGTCGCGGAGAAGGAGTACGAAACCAAGCTCTCCGCGGAGACGAAGAAGTACCTGCAGGCATACGCCAAGGGGGTCAACGCGTACCTGAAGGGCAAGGACGGCGCGGACATCTCGCTGGAGTACGCGGCCCTCGGTTTCTCCAACGACTACAAGCCCAAGGAGTGGACGCCGGTCGACTCGGTGGCCTGGCTCAAGGCGATGGCCTGGGACCTGCGCGGCAACATGCAGGACGAGATCGACCGCTCCCTGATGACCAGCCGCCTGGGCCCGCAGCAGATCGCCGACCTGTACCCGCAGTACCCGTACGACCGGAACAAGCCGGTCGTGCAGGAGGGCCAGTACAACAGCGCCACCGGGGAGTACCAGCAGGGCGGCGACACCAGTACCGGCGGTACGCAGTCCGCGGCGGGCACCGGGCTCGCGAACAACGCCGAGGCCCCCTCCGGGCTGCAGAGCCAGCTGTCGGGCCTCTACAAGGTGCTCGACGACGTCCCCACCGCCGTCGGCGTGAACGGCAACGGCATCGGTTCGAACTCCTGGGTCGTCAAGGGCACCCACACCATCACCGGCAAGCCGCTGCTCGCCAACGACCCGCACCTGTCGCCCTCGCTGCCGTCCGTCTGGTACCAGATGGGCCTGCACTGCAAGAGCGTCTCCGAGAAGTGCCAGAACGACGTCTCCGGGTACACCTTCGCGGGCATGCCGGGCGTGGTCATCGGCCACAACAAGAGCATCGCCTGGGGCATGACCAACTCGGGGGCCGACGTCACCGACCTGTACCTGGAGAAGCTCACCGGGAACGGCTACGAGTACGACGACAAGGTGAAGCCCTTCACCTCCCGCGAGGAGAAGATCAACGTCGCGGGCGGCGACGCCAAGACCATCGTCGTCCGGGAGACCAACAACGGACCGCTGCTGTCCGACCGCGACGACGAACTGGTGAAGGTCGGCAAGAAGGCCACCGTCGACAGCGCGGCACCCGACCGCGGTGACGGCTACGGCATCTCCCTGCGCTGGACCGCCCTGGATCCGGGCAACTCGATGGACGCCGTGTTCGCGATGAACAAGGCCACCGACTGGACGGACTTCCGCAAGGCGGCCGCCCTCTTCGACGTGCCCTCGCAGAACCTGACCTACGCGGACACCGACGACAACATCGGCTACCAGCTGCCGGGCAGGATCCCCATCCGAGGTGAGGGCGACGGCTCGCTCCCCTCGCCCGGCTGGGACTCCAAGTACCGCTGGACCGGATACATCAAGCAGGCCGAGCTGCCCTACGAGTACAACCCGAGGCGCGGCTACATCGTGACCGCCAACCAGGCCGTCATCGACAAGGACAAGTACCCGTACACCCTCACCACGGACTGGGGCTACGGAACGCGCAGCCAGCGGATCGCCGACCTCATCGAGTCGAAGATCAAGGGCGGCGGCAAGATCTCGACCGACGACATGCGCCAGATGCAGCTCGACAACAGCAGCGAGATCGCCAAGCTCCTGGTGCCCGAGCTGCTCAAGATCGACGTGGCCGACAAGAACGTCCGTGAGGCGCAGAAGCTCCTGGAGGGCTGGAACTACACCCAGGACGCCGACTCGGCCGCGGCGGCGTACTTCAACGCGACCTGGCGCAACATCCTCAAGCTCGCCTTCGGCAACAAGCTGCCCAAGGAGCTGCGGGTCGAGGACCAGTGCCTGAACGTCGAGCCGGTGGACTCCACCGGTCCCGCCGACGAGGACCGGCGGGTGCGCGAGTGCGGTCAGCGCGAGGCCGACAGCGCGCAGCCGGACGGCGGCGACCGCTGGTTCGAGGTGGTCCGCAAGATCCTCGACGACGAGGACAACGACTGGTGGTCGGCGCCCGCGACGCGCACCGACCCGGCCGTCGACACCCGTGACGAGCTCTTCAAGCGGGCCCTCACGGACGCCCGCTGGGAGCTGACCGCCAAGCTGGGCAAGGGCATCGACACCTGGAGCTGGGGCCGCCTGCACCGGCTCTACCTGAAGAACCAGACCCTGGGCATCGAAGGTCCCGGATTCCTGAAGTACATGCTCAACCGCGGCCCGTACAACATGAGCGGCGGCGAGGCGGCGGTGAACGCCACCGGCTGGAACGCCGCGGGCGGCTACACCGTGGTCTGGGTGCCTTCGATGCGCATGGTGGTGAACCTGGAGGACTTCGACAAGTCGAAGTGGATCAACCTCACCGGTGCCTCCGGGCACGCCTACAGCGCCCACTACGTCGACCAGACAAGCAAGTGGATCGATGGCGAGCTGCTGCCCTGGGTCTCCACGGAGCGGGCGGTCGACGCGAAAACGTCGGACACGCTGGTCCTGAAGCCCTGAGCACCACGTGAGAACGGCCCTCCACGCGCGCGTGGAGGGCCGTTTCTCGCATCGGGGCCCCTGCGGGGCGGTCGGCCGCTACGGAGAGAGCCGGCGGAAGCGGTGCACTCCCGAAGGGGTCACCACCGCGTGCACCGGCCGGTCGTGCGGCTCCTCCGGGACGCGGTCGACCACTTCGGAGTCGTACAGCAGCACCACAAGGGCCGGATCCGCGCCCGCGCGGTCGAGCCGCGCCAGCACCCGGTCGTACGATCCGCCGCCGCGGCCGAGCCGCATCCCGCGCGCGTCCACGGCCAGGCCCGGCAGCAGCACGGCGTCGGCCGCGAGCACGGCGTCCGGGCCCAGACGCTCGCCCGCGGGCTCCAGGAGGGCCATCTTTCCCCGGTGTTGTACGGAGACGAGCGAGCCCTCTCCGGCGTACGCGCCCCAGTCCAGGTCGTTGTCCGTGAGCAGCGCCGGGAGCAGGACGCGCACGCCGCGCGCGTGGAGTGCGTCGAGGAGCGCACGGGTGCCCGGTTCGCTCCCCATCGACACGTAAGCTGCCACCGTGCGCGCGTGCGCCAGTTCGGGCAGCTCCAGGGCGCGGGCGGCGAGTGCGGCCCCGGTTTCCCGCACGTCATCGGCCGTATACCGGCTTCTCACCGTGAGGAACCCTCGCCGCAACACTCGCTTGCCAGACTCGGGCTCGGGTCCCAGGTGACTCATAGGCTTGTTCCGTACCCTTCATAATGCGCTCATATGAGAGCGAATTAACCGGAGCCACAGATTCCATACAAAGGCACCGGATATGGTGTCGGGCATGACTCAGGCACACCCCAGGATCAGCAAGGCTGTCATCCCCGCAGCAGGCCTCGGCACCCGGTTCCTGCCGGCCACCAAGGCCACTCCCAAGGAGATGCTGCCGGTCGTCGACAAGCCGGCGATCCAGTACGTGGTCGAGGAGGCCGCGTCCGCGGGCCTCGATGACGTCCTCATGATCACGGGCCGCAACAAGCGCCCTCTCGAGGACCACTTCGACCGCAACTACGAGCTGGAATCGGCCCTTCAGAAGAAGGGTGACGCCGACCGGCTCGCCAAGGTGCAGGAGTCCAGCGACCTCGCCACCATGCACTACGTCCGCCAGGGCGACCCCAAGGGCCTCGGCCACGCCGTGCTCTGCGCCGCCCCGCACGTCGGCCACGAGCCCTTCGCCGTGCTCCTCGGCGACGACCTGATCGACCCGCGCGACCCGCTGCTCAAGCGCATGGTCGACGTCCAGGAGCAGTACGGCGGCAGCGTGATCGCCCTCATGGAGGTCGCGCCCGAGCAGATCCACCTCTACGGCTGCGCGGCCGTGGACGCCACGGACGACAGTGACGTCGTCAAGGTCCACGACCTGGTCGAGAAGCCGGCCGCCGCCGACGCCCCGAGCAACTACGCGATCATCGGCCGGTACGTCCTCGACCCGCACGTCTTCGACATACTGCGAAAGACCGAGCCCGGCCGCGGCGGCGAGATCCAGCTCACCGACGCCCTCCAGCAGCTCGCGGCCGACGAGAAGGTCGGCGGCCCGGTGCACGGCGTGATCTTCAAGGGCCGCCGCTATGACACCGGTGACCGCGGCGACTACCTGCGTGCCATTGTCAGACTCGCGTGCGAACGTGAAGACCTGGGCCCGGACTTCCGGACCTGGCTTCGCAGTTACGTCACCGAGGAGATGTAGCAATTTGAGCAGCGCCGCGACCCGCGTCACCGGCCAGGACCACCTCTGGTCGGTGTCCGAGCACCTGGACGACATCCTCGCGACCGTCCGCCCCCTCGAAGCCATCGAGCTGCAGCTCCTCGACGCCCAGGGCTGCGTCCTGGTCGAGGACGTCACGGTGCCGGTCTCCCTGCCGCCGTTCGACAACAGCTCGATGGACGGGTACGCGGTCCGGGTCGCCGATGTCGCGGGCGCGAGCGAGGAGTACCCGGCCGTGCTCACGGTCGTCGGTGACGTCGCGGCGGGCGAGTCCGAGCTGGTCCACGTGGGACCCGGCCAGGCCGCCCGCATCATGACGGGCGCCCCGCTGCCGCCCGGCGCCGAGGCCGTCGTCCCCGTGGAGTGGACCGACGGGGGCCTCGGTGAGGGCCCCGTCTCCGGGATGCGCGCCCGCAGCGCGTCCCCCGAGGGCGCCTCAGGCCAGGTCCACGTCCACCGATCGGCACCGGCACGCGCGCACGTGCGCGCCAAGGGCAGCGACGTGAAGGCGGGCGACCGCGCCCTCGCCGCGGGCACCGTCCTCGGCCCGCCGCAGATCGGCCTGCTCGCCGCGATCGGCCGGGGCACCGTCCGGGTCCGCCCGCGCCCGCGCGTGGTCGTCATGTCCACCGGCAGTGAACTGGTCCAGCCCGACGAGCAGTTGGGCGCAGGCCAGATCTACGACTCCAACAGCTTCGCGCTGTGCGCCGCCGCCCGTGACGCCGGCGCGATCGCCTACCGCGTGGGCGCGGTCGCCGACGACGCCGAGACACTCCGTGCCACCATCGAGGACCAGCTCATCCGCGCCGACCTCGTGGTCACCACGGGCGGCGTCAGCGTCGGCGCGTACGACGTCGTCAAGGAGGCCCTGTCCTCCGTCGGCGACGAGGACGAGGCGGGCAGCGGCATCGAGTTCCGCAAGCTCGCCATGCAGCCCGGCAAGCCCCAGGGCTTCGGCTCCATCGGCCCCGACCACACCCCGCTGCTCGCGCTCCCGGGCAACCCCGTGTCGTCGTACGTGTCCTTCGAGCTGTTCGTGCGCCCCGCGATCCGCACCCTGATGGGCGTCGACGACATCCACCGGTCCACGACCAGGGCGACCCTCCGTACGGACAAGGCGCTCACCTCGCCCGCCGGCCGCCGTCAATTCCTGCGCGGACGGTACGCGGACGGGGAGGTCACGCCCGTCGGCGGCGCCGGATCCCACCTGATCGCGGCCCTCGCGCACGCGAACGCGCTGATCGTCGTCCCCGAGTCCGACGAGTCCGTGGAGCCCGGCACCGAGGTCGACGTGGTCCTCCTCGGCTGAAGGCCCCGACTTGGGGGTACCGTGTCGCGCACAACAGGCCCGACCGGGAGCGCCCCAGCCATCATGAGTACGCAGGACCGACTGACCCACATCGACGAGGCGGGTGCCGCCCGCATGGTGGATGTGTCCGCGAAGGACGTGACCGCCCGCACGGCACGCGCGAGCGGTCGCGTCCTCGTCTCGCCCCGCGTGATCGAGCTGCTGCGCGGCGAGGGAGTGCCCAAGGGCGACGCCCTCGCCACCGCGCGCATCGCGGGCATCATGGGCGCCAAGCGCACACCGGATCTGATCCCGCTCTGTCATCCGTTGTCGGTCTCGGGTGTCAAACTTGATCTGTCGGTCGCGGACGACGCCGTCGAGATCCTGGCCACCGTGAAGACCACCGACCGCACGGGCGTCGAGATGGAGGCCCTCACCGCGGTCAGCGTCGCGGCCCTCACCGTGATCGACATGGTCAAGGCGGTAGACAAGGGGGCGGTCATCACGGACGTGCGCGTGGAGGAGAAGACGGGCGGCAAGTCGGGCGACTGGAGCCGGGCATGACGGCGGGACCGACGGGACCCGCGGCACCGGCCGAGCCGCCGATCGGCGGCGCCCTGACCGCTCCGTACAGCGCCCTCGTGGTGACGGCCTCGAACCGCGCGGCGGCGGGTGTCTACGAGGACAGGGGCGGGCCCCTGATCGCGGAGGGGCTCCAGAAGTTCGGCTTCGCGGTCGACGGTCCGTGGGTGGTCCCTGACGGGGACCCCGTGGAGAACGCCCTGCGGGTGGGCGTCCGGGCCGGTTACGACGTCATCGTGACCACCGGCGGCACGGGCATCTCACCCACCGACGGCACCCCGGAGGCCACGCGGAAGGTGATCACGTACGAGGTGCCGGGCATTCCCGAGGCCATCAGGGCGTTCGGAAGAGAGAAGGTGCCCACGGCGGCGCTCTCCCGGGGGCTCGCCGGGGTCGCGGAGAGGACGCTGATCGTGAACCTTCCCGGTTCCACCGGCGGGGTGCGGGACGGCCTCGCCGTTCTCGACCCCCTCCTGATCCACGCCGTCGACCAGATCCGCGGCGGCGACCACCCCAGACCCAGCGGGGGTGCGAGCTGAACAGCCCATCCTGGCCGGTCGAGCTGGTGGACGGCGATGTGGTCCTCCGGCCCATAAAGCTGCGTGACCAGCGGGCCTGGCGCGACGTGAACCGCCGTAACCGGGACTGGCTGCGCCCCTGGGAGGCGACCATTCCGCCGCCCACGCCCAGCGGGCCGATCGCCCACCGGCCGACCTACCGCCAGATGGTCCGGCATCTGCGCGCCGAGGCGAACTCGGGGCGGATGCTGCCGTTCGTCATCGAGTACCAGGGGCGCCTCGTCGGGCAGTTGACGGTCGCCGGAATCACCTGGGGCTCGATGTGCTCGGGCCATATCGGCTACTGGGTGGACGAGGCGGTCGCCGGACGCGGAGTGATGCCGACCGCCGTGGCGCTTGTCTCCGACCACTGCTTCCGAACCGTTGGTCTGCACCGCATCGAGGTCTGTATTCGGCCCGAGAACGGGCCGAGCCGACGGGTCGTGGAGAAACTCGGATTCCGCGACGAAGGCCTTCGCCCACGTTATCTCCACATCGACGGCGCCTGGCGTGACCACCTCGTCTTCGCGCTCACGGCCGAAGAGGTGCCCGAAGGTCTGCTGGCCCGCTGGCGCCGGACACGCTCGCGGAACACGTCCGAAAACTCACCGCGGGACACGCCCCGGAACACCGCGTAAATGAAATAGGTGTTCGAAAATGATCGGCGATCGACCATCCTCGGGCATTAATTTCGCGCTCCCGGCGGCCTGCTGATCGCATCGGTCACAAAAAAAGCTCGAAATATCAGCCAGATCGTGCGACACACCGGCCCAATTGGCAGATGGCCTCACGCAAACCCCTCTACCGTGTGAGGCGTGAGCAGCAGCGGCCTCATCTACGCAGTCATCGTCGGGGCCTGGGCCGCCTACTTGGTGCCTATGTGGCTCCGTAGGCAGGACGAGCTGAATGAGGCCCGTCCGACGGAACGCTTCAGCACCGCCATCCGGCTTCTGTCCGGCCGGGCGGGCATGGAGCGCCGGTACGCCAAGGACCTGCGGGCGCGCTCCGCCGAAGAGGGGGAGCGCCACGCCGACCCGGACGGCGTCACCGACTCGGTGGACGTCCGGGCCTTCGCCATGCCTCCGACGCGTCGCGAGGCACGGGCCGACGTCGACGCCGTACGGGATGCACGAGACGTGCGTGACGGACGGGACGTACGAGACGTACGGGACGAAGCGCGGTCCGAGGGGCAGGCACAGGCGCAGCCCGCTTCGAAGCAGACGCCGAAGCACGCATCGGAACAGGCGGCGCGGCAGGCGTCGAGACAGGTGTCCGCGACGGTGCCGAAGCCCGGCTCCCCGGTCGGCGCCGCCCATCCCGCGCCGAAGTCCGGCCGTGCGGCGGACGGTCGGCCGGTGCCCCGGCAGGGCGCCAAGCCGTCGTCGAACGGGGCGTCCGGGTCCTCCGTCTCCTCCGCGTCGTCTCCCGCGAGGCGGGCCGCGGCCGCGGAGGCGGCAGCGCGCGCCCGGCGCTCGAAGGTGCTCGCGCGCCGACGGCGTACGACGGTCATGCTGTTCATGGCCTTCACGCTCGGCGCGATCGTCGCGGCGGTCGGCGGACTCGCGTTCCTGTGGGCGCCCGGTGTGCCCGCGGTGATGCTGAGCGTCTACATCGCCTATCTGCGCTCCCAGGAGCGGCGGCGCTTCACCTACGTGATGGACCGCAGGCGGGCCGAGGTCGCGGCGCAGCGGCTGCGGGAGCGGCAGCCCAGGCGGCGGCCGCCCACCGGCCCGGGTGCCGCGGACGAGCCGG
>NZ_JAPWHT010000247.1:0-15117 GCF_027270795.1 Streptomyces sp. ActVer | reverse complement strand
CAGCGCGGTGGTCACCGGCTGGAAGAAGGTCTCGCCGCCGACGGTGCAGTCGCCGCTGCCGCCCGAGGTCAGGCCGATCGCGCTGCCGTCCGCGGTGAACAGGGAGCCGCCGCTGTCGCCGGGCTCGGCGCAGACGTTGGTCTGGATGAGACCGGTGACCGTGCCCTCCGGGTAGTTCACGGTGGCGTTGAGGCCGGTGACCTCACCGTCGTTCAGGCCGGTGGTGCTGCCCATCCGGATGACGGCCTGGCCGACAGCGGCCTCCGCGGCCTGGGTGATCTCCACCGACTCCTGGCCGGTGTTCACCGTGCTGGGTGCCTCGGTCGCCGGGTCGTCGTACTTGACGAGGGCGAAGTCGCCGTCACCGGGGAACGTGGCGGCCTCGACCGTGCCGATCGGCGCGCCTGCCTCGGAGTCCGACCACTCGGCCGCGGCGACACCGCAGTGACCCGCCGTCAGGAAGGCCGGGGAGCCGTCGTCGGCGACGACGTTGAAACCGAGCGAGCAGCGTGCGCCGCCGCCGAAGATGGCGTCGCCGCCCTCGACGAACGTCTTGAACGTGCCGGCGGACTTCTTGATGGTCGCCATGCCCGAACCGAGGCTCTTGACCGTCGACTCGAGCGTGTCCCAGTTTGCACCCGTGACGGTGCTGTCGGCGGTGACCTGGATCTTGTTCGTCCTGGGGTCGACGGCCCACGAGGTGCCGGGGATGGTCGCGTCGGCCTTCAGCGTCTGCGAGGCCGCCGTGAGCTCCTTCGTGCTGTTGTCGACCTGCTGGACGACGGCACCGGCCTCCTCGGCCTGGACGATGACATTGTTGTCGTCGCCCACGACGTTGATGATGAGCTGCTGCTTGCCCGAGTCGTAGTACGCACCGGCATAGGCTTCACCGAGCAGTTCGGCCAGCTGCGAGGCGAGGTCGGACGCCTCCGCGGCCTTCACCGTTCTGGGGGCGGCACCTTCCGTCGCATCGGTCTGGGACGCCATCGCGTTGGGCAGGATGAGTGCCGCCGCGCCGAGCGCCACCACGCTTCCTGCGGCTATGACGGCCTTGCGCTTGGGTATCCGCTTGTGACTCAACTTCTTGACCTCCTGGGGACTGGGGGGTCCGAGCCGCCGTCTGGCAGCTGACTGCGGGCGCCTGGATGGCTGTAGGTACGCAAGCGGTGCGTGCGGCGTTCAACGTCTTTCCTCAACTTCCTTTGCGAAAGCATGATTCGGCTGTCCCGGGTGACCCGTCGCCGATGCCGGGGAACAATGCCCGCATGACGCTGACCACCGCTGATGCGGACAAGATCCTCTCGGCGAACTTCGCCCCCTGGGTTCTCGACCTCTCTCTGTCCGTCGAGGAGTTGGGGGACCGTCGGGCGCTGCTGCGGCTGCCCTGGTCCGATCGGCTGGCCCGGGAGGGCGGCTCGCTGTCCGGGCAGGCCCTGATGGCCGCGGCGGACACGGCGACGGTGATCGCGGTGTCGGCGGCGCGCGGCGCGTACGGGCCGATGACCACGGTCCAGCAGTCCACGACGTTCCAGCGCGCGGTCACGGACGCGGACGTCCTGATCGAGGCGGTCGTCACGAAACTGGGCCGCCGGATGGCCTTCGCCGACACCACGATGACCGCGGAGGGCACGGAGGAGATCGCGGCCCGCGCGAGCACCGTGTACGCGCTGCTCGGCTGATTCGCGGCCCATTTGCCGGACCCGTAACCGTTCCCGACCTGGATCCGCCCATATCCGCTCCCTGCCGGGATCCACCCGTATCCGTTACCCGACCGGGATCCGCCGCCCACTCCCATTGCGGGTGACGAAAGGCCGACATTCGGGCGCACCGACGGCCATTCGGGTCTATTCCCGTGATGCCATTGGAAATCCGATGCCCTCCAATGGATCCCCTATTGGATCTCCGTGTCCCGTCGGCCTACCTTCGAGGCATGGCAAAGATTCTTTTCGTAGTGACCGGTACCGACTTCTGGACCCTCGCGGACGGCACCAAGCACCCGACCGGCTTCTGGGCCGAGGAGGCCGTCGCCCCGTACAAGGCGTTCAAGGCGGCGGGGTACGAGGTCGTCGTGGCCACCCCGGGCGGCGTCGTGCCGACCGTGGACCGGGGCAGCCTGGCTCCCGAGTTCAACGGCGGCGAGGAGGGCGCCGCCGAGGTCGCCGCCGCGCTCGGCTCGTTCGCCGAGCTGCAGCACCCCATCCGTGTGGAGGACGTGGACCTGGACGAGTACGCGGCCGTCTTCTACCCCGGCGGCCACGGCCCCATGGAGGACCTCGCCGTCAACGCCGACTCGGGCCGGCTCCTCACTCTCGCCCTGGAGTCCGGCAAGCCGCTCGGTGTCGTCTGCCACGCTCCGGCCGCGCTGCTGGCCGCCACCAAGGAGGACGGCTCCAACGCCTTCGCGGGCTACCGGCTGACCGGCTTCACCAACACCGAGGAGACCCAGGCCGGTTTCGCCGACAAGGCCAAGTGGCTGCTGCAGGACCGGCTGGTGGAGGCCGGCGCCGATTTCCAGGAGGGCGAGCCGTGGGCGCCGTACGTGGTCGTCGACCGCAACCTCGTCACGGGCCAGAACCCCGCCTCCTCCGCACCGCTCGCCGCCGAGCTCCTGAAGAAGCTCGGCTGACGCCACTCCCGTAACAGAGGCCATCGGCTTGCACTCCGCCACCACGCGGTAACAGCCCGTTCGAGCCGGGGAGCGGAATCCCGGCTTCAGCAAATCTGCACATCGAATACGCACCCGGGTCACGGCACGCGGCGAATCCACACAGTGGATCGTCGCGTGCCGCGTCTTTGGAGAGGTGTGCCCGATTCGGGCCGGCACTCTTTGTTGCCGAAATGTGAATCACCCCGGGGACATGTGAAGAAATCGCCACCGAGACGTGCGCACGCCTGCACCGTTGAGTCGATCCGGCTCTCAAATGCCCTGATCACATGGGTCGTTGATTGGATGAGTGGCGCGGCAGCGTGCTTTGATCCATTGCACCGCGGGGGTCGTTCGACGGTTCCCGGTTCCGGGTTCCGGACGCCCGCGGTCGCGGCCGTCCATCTGTCCCCCAGAGGGGGCCGCTCCCCCCTTGTGAATATCAATAGGAAGGGAAGTTCCATCATGAACTCCACCCCCCAGGTTGCCACCGTCGAGATCTCCGACGCTGAGCTCGACAACGTCTCCGGTGGCCTCTCGGTCAACGCGCTCGGCACCGTCACGGGCGTCGTCGACGGCATCGCCCCGGTTTCCGGCCTGGTCGACACCGTCGTGGGCACCGTTGAGGGCGCGACCGGCCTGAACACCGCCCCGGTCACCGGCCTGGTCGCCGGCATCTGATCACTCTGTGATCGCATAGCGTGCCGTGAGTCGCGGAACCGCTTCCCGGTTCCGGGACTTACGGATGTCGTAGTTCGGATCTCATTTCTCGCAGGTGAGGGAAGACCGTGCAGTTCCGCCAACAGGCCCTCGCCAAGCTGCAGTCGCCGGAGGAGCTCGACCTCCCGGTGCGCTTCGCCCGCCCCCAGGGCTGGCTCGTGCTGTTCGTGACGGTGGTCGTCATGGCGGCCGCGTCGGTCTGGGCCGTGACGGGCTCCGTCGCGTCCACGGTGAGCGCGCCCGCCATCCTCACGCACGGGCAGGGCAGTTACCTCCTGCAGAGCCCCGTCTCCGGCCAGGTCACCGCGGTCGTCGCCGAGCAGGGCCAACGGATCGCCGCGAACGCCCCCGTGCTCAAGGTCCGTACGGCGAAGGGCGAGACGGTCGTACGCAGTGTCGCCGCGGGCCGGGTCACCGGGCTCGCCGCCACGATCGGCGCGATCAGCAGCACCGGTCCGAACGTGGCCGCCGTGGAGAAGCTCGCCGACGCCGACGACCCGCTGTACGCGACGGTGTACGTGCCCGCCGAGAACGCCGCCACGATTCCCTCGGACGCGGCCGTCGACCTCACCGTCCAGTCCGCGCCGACCCAGCAGTACGGGGTGCTGCGCGGCCATGTGAAGTCGGTCGACCGGGCCGCCCAGTCGGAGCAGCAGATCGCCGCCTTCCTCGGTGACAGCCAGTTGGGCGAGCAGTTCACGAAGAAGGGCAGGCCGGTGGCCGTCCTCGTCCGGCTCGACCGTTCGTCGGGCACGAAGTCCGGCTACAAGTGGTCGTCGGCCGACGGGCCGCCGTTCCGGCTGAGCTCCATGACCGTGGCCTCCGGCTCGATCCGCCTGGAGGACCAGCGCCCGATCGATTGGCTGCTGCCGTGAGCGCGACCGAGAAGACCGCCACCGCGGCCGGCCGGGAGTCCCAACTGCCGCCGCCCGTACGGGGCCGCCGCAAGGCCACCCCGCCCAAGCGCGTGGTTCCCAAGGGCCGGGTCAAGACCGTGCGTACGCCCACCGTCCTCCAGATGGAGGCCGTGGAGTGCGGCGCCGCCTCGCTCGCGATGGTCCTCGGTCACTACGGACGGCACATTCCGCTGGAGGAGCTGCGCATCGCCTGCGGTGTCTCGCGCGACGGTTCCCGGGCCAGCAACCTCCTGAAGGCCGCGCGGAGTTACGGCCTGACGGCCAAGGGCATGCAGATGGACACGGTCGCGCTCGCCGAGGTGCGGGCTCCGGCGATCCTGTTCTGGGAGTTCAACCACTACGTCGTCTACGACGGCATGGGGCGCCGCTTCGGCCGGCGCGGCGTGCACATCAACGACCCCGGCAAGGGCCGTCGTTTCGTGCCCATGGAGGACTTCGACACCAGCTTCACCGGTGTCGTACTGGTCCTGGAGCCGGGTCCGGACTTCAGGAAGGGCGGCCGCAAGCCCGGCGTCATGGGCGCCATGCCGGCCCGGCTGCGCGGCACCTCGGGCACGATGCCCGCCGCCGTCCTGGCGAGCCTGCTGCTGGTCGCGGTCGGCGCGGCGGTGCCCGCGCTCAGCCGTACGTACATCGACATGTTCCTGATCGGCGGGCAGACCTCGCTGCTCGGGGTGCTGTTCTCGTCGATGGGCGCGACGGTGCTGCTGACGGTCGTGCTGACCTGGCTGCAGCAGACGAACCTGCTGCGCGGCCGCATCATCTCGTCCACGCTCAGCAGCGCGAAGTTCCTCCGGCATCTGATGCGGCTGCCGGTCACCTTCTTCTCCCAGCGCAGCCCGGCCGACCTGGTGCAGCGTCTCCAGTCCAACGACGCGGTGGCCGAGACCCTGGCCCGGGACCTCGCGGCGGCGGGCGTGGACGCCGTGGTCGTCGTCCTCTACGCCGTGCTGCTCTACACGTACGATCCGCAGCTCACGGCCGTGGGCATCGGCGTCGCGCTGCTCAACATCGTGGCGATGCGGGTGGTGATCCGGCTGCGTGCGACGCGTACGGCCAAGCTGCGCGCCGACAGCGCGCGGCTGACCAACACGGCGTACACGGGCCTGCAGTTGATCGAGACGATGAAGGCGACCGGCGGCGAGGAGGGCTACTTCCGCAAGTGGGCCGGACAGCACGCCACCACACTGGAGGAGCAGCAGCGGCTCGGTGTGCCGAGTGCCTGGCTGGGTGTGGTCGCGCCGACCCTCGCGACGCTCAACAGCGCGCTGATCCTGTGGATCGGCGGTATGCGGGCCGTGGAGGGGCACATATCCATCGGTCTGCTCGTCGCGTTCCAGGCGCTGGTGACCCGCTTCACCGCGCCGATCACCCGGCTCAACGGGGTCGCGGGCCGCATCCAGGACTTCGCGGCCGACGTGGCCCGCCTCAAGGACGTCGAGAACTTCGCCGCCGACCCGCTCTACTCGCGCCGCGGCGGGGGCGACAGCACGCGCAGGCTGCACGGCCATGTGGAGCTGGAGAACATCACGTTCGGCTACAGCCCGCTCGACAAGCCGCTGTTGTCCGGCTTCTCGCTGACGGTCGGCCCGGGCCAGCAGGTGGCCCTGGTCGGCGGCTCGGGCAGCGGCAAGTCGACGGTGTCCAGGCTGATCTCGGGGCTCTACGCGCCCTGGGAGGGCGTGATCCGTATCGACGACCAGCGTCTGGAGGACATCCCCCGCGGCGCGCTCGCGGCCTCCGTCTCCTTCGTCGACCAGGACGTCTTCCTCTTCGAGGGCTCCGTCCGCGACAACATCGCGCTGTGGGACCCGTCCATCCCGGACGAGGCCGTGGTCGCCGCGCTGGAGGACGCGGCCCTGTACGACGTGGTGATGCGCCGCCCGGGCGGTATCCAGAGCCGGGTCGAGCAGGACGGCCGGAACTTCTCCGGAGGCCAGCGTCAACGCCTGGAGATCGCGCGGGCGTTGGTGCGCAGGCCCAGCATCCTCGTGCTCGACGAGGTGACGAGCGCACTGGACGCGGAGACCGAGCAGCTCGTCATGGACAACCTGCGCAAGCGCGGCTGTGCCTGCGTGGTGATCGCGCACCGGCTCAGCACCGTGCGCGACAGCGACGAGATCGTGGTGCTCCAGCACGGCACGATCGTGGAACGCGGGCGTCACGACGCCCTGGTGGCGGCCGGCGGCGCGTACGCCGAGCTGGTCAGGGAGCGATGAGATGACGTCCGCGTACCCGCAGAACCAGCAGAACCAGAACCAGCAGTATCAACCGGACGAGCAGCACCAACAGCCCGCCACCGAGGGCGACTACGTGCTCGGCGCGCTCGGCGGCATGGGAACCCCGGTCGACGGCTCCGGCCTCACCCGTCTGGACCTCGAAGGGCCGCACGTGCTGTGGCTGGTCGTGTCCGGCGCCATGGACCTGTTCGCGGTCGACGCCGCCCAGCAGGGCCACTGGCACCACCTCGGCCGCCTCGAAGCGGGCTCGCTGCTGCTGGGCCCGGTCGCGGGACCCCAGCACACGCTGGTCGGCAGGCCGCTGCGCGAGTGCGTGCTGCGCCGGATCGCGCTGCGCGAGCTGTACCAGCCGCCGCAGACCGAGACCTGGACGTACGACGCGTACGGCAACCCCCAGTACGTCCCCCCGGCCACCAGCCCACTGGAGTACGCCCTCTCGCTCGGCGTCGGCCGGGGCCTCGCCATCCTCTTCGAGGCGCCGCTGGCGACCGAGCGGGACGCGGCGCTCACGGACGACGACGTGCTGTGGATGCAGGTGCCACCGGGCAGTGTGCAGTACGGCTCCATGTACGGCGCCGAGGCCGCGGCGGACCTGCTGGTGGACCCCGCGATGTGGCAGGCCATGGTCGACCAGCAGTACCGGCTGCTGGCCACCCTCGACCGCTGGATCGAGCAGCTGGAGCGCACGCACGAGACCCGCACGGCAGCGGGCATCAAGGCCGGCGAGGCCGTCCGCGCGCAGGCCGACCGGACGCTCATCGCCTCCATGTCCAAGCGTTCGGGATCGGGGCCGGGGGCGGCGGACGCCGATGCCACGTACGCCGCCTGCAAGCTCGTCGCGCACGCCGCCGGGATCACTCTCGCGGACCCGGCGCAGGGCGGCGCGGAGAGCGACCGGCTCGACCCCGTCGAACAGATCGCGCTCGCCTCCCGGGTCCGGGTGCGTGCCGTACGCCTCGACGGGCGCTGGTGGCGCGACAACATCGGCCCGCTCGTCGGGCACCGGGTCGCGTCCGGCGCCCCGGCCGCGCTGCTGTGGCGACGCGGCGGGTATGTGGCGGTGCATCCGTCGAGCGGTCGTGAGACACCGGTCGAGAAGGCCAACGCGGCGGAGTTCGAACCGCGGGCCGTCATGTTCTACCGGCCGCTGCCCGAACGCCGGCTGAGCCCGCTGCGGCTGCTGCGGTTCAGTCTCCGGGGCACCGGCGGGGACATGCGCAACCTCGCGCTCAGCGGTCTGGTGACGGTGGCGCTCGGTGCGCTGGTGCCGATCGCGACCGGCAAGGTGCTCGGCGAGTTCGTGCCGAAGGCCCAGGAGAGCCTGATCGTCCAGTTCTGTCTGGCCATCATGATCGCCAGTGTGGTGTCCGCCGCCTTCATGCTGATGCAGAACCTCACCATGCTGCGGCTGGAGGGCCGTATCGAGGCCACGCTCCAACCGGCCGTGTGGGACAGGCTGTTGCGGCTGCCGACGAAGTTCTTCACCTCGCGCTCCACCGGTGAACTGGCCAGTGCGGCCATGGGGATCAGCGCGATCCGCCGGCTGATGGCGGGCGTCGGCCCGGTGGTGGTCCAGTCGGTGACGGTCGGCGCGATGAACCTCGCGCTGCTCTTCTGGTACAGCGTCCCGATGGCGCTCGCCGCGATCGGCATGCTCGTCGTCATCGCCGGGGTCTTCCTCGGGCTCGGCCTGTGGCAGGTGCGCTGGCAGCGCCGGCTGGTCGTACTGAGCAACAAGCTCAACAACCAGGCCTTCCAGACCCTGCGCGGTCTGCCCAAGCTGCGGGTCGCGGCGGCGGAGAACTACGCGTACGCGGCCTGGGCGGGCGAGTTCGCGCGCAGCCGTGAACTCCAGCAGCGCGTGGGCCGGATCAAGAACCTCACGACGGTGCTGGGCGCGGTGTATCTGCCGCTCTGCTCACTCATCATGTTCATGTTGCTGGCGGGTCCCGCACGCGGTTCGCTGTCGGCCGCCGCGTTCCTGACGTTCAACACCTCGATGACCATGCTGCTGACCTCGGTCACCCAAGTGACGGGTGCCTTTGTGTCGATGGTCTCGGCGCTGCCGATGTTCGAGGAGATCAGGCCGGTCCTCGACGCGACGCCCGAGGTGCGGGTGGCGAGTACGCGCCCCGCCGAGCTGTCCGGAGCCATCGAGGCGAAGAAGCTCTCCTTCCGGTACACCGAGGACGGTCCGCTCGTCCTCGACGACGTGTCCTTCGCGATCCGGCCGGGCGAGTTCGTGGCGGTCGTCGGCCCCAGCGGCTGCGGCAAGTCCACCCTGCTGCGCCTGCTCATCGGCTTCGACAAACCGGTCTCGGGCAGCGTCCTGTACGACGGCCAGGACCTGGCGGCCCTCGACCAGTCCGCCGTACGCCGTCAGTGCGGTGTGGTGCTCCAGCACGCGCAGCCCTTCACCGGGTCGATCCTGGACGTCATCTGCGGCACCGAGCCCTACACGCCTGAGGAGGCGATGGCGGCGGCCGAGATGGCCGGTCTCGCCGAGGACATCAAGCGCATGCCGATGGGCCTGCACACGATCGTCTCCGGCAGCGGCGCCGTGTCCGGCGGCCAGCGTCAACGGCTGATGATCGCCCAGGCGTTGATCCGGCGCCCGCGCATCCTCTTCTTCGACGAGGCGACCAGCGCCCTGGACAACGAGACCCAGCGCACGGTCATCGAGAGCACCCGCGCCCTCAACGCCACGCGCGTGGTGATCGCGCACCGCCTGTCCACCGTCATGGACGCGGACCGCGTCATCGTGATGGAGGACGGCCGGGTCGCCCAACAGGGCCCGCCCGCCCAGCTGTTGGCGGACACGGGCGGGCGGCTGCACGAGCTGGTGCGACGCCAGATGCAGTAGCCGGGCGCGGCAGGGTCCCGAGTCAGGTGTCCAGTCCCGGGACCGGGGCTCCCGAGGGGACGCCTGCCTCGACGTACGCCCGGTAGACCTCCTGCCAGGGCGCACCGGCACCCGCGTGCGGCCCGCCGAGGGAGGCTCCGCGGGCGTGCGCGTCGAGGGCGGAGAGGCACACCTCCCAGCCGGCGCCGTTGCGGGCGGCCGTGTTCTCGGCCTCCAGGACGTTGGTGAGGGTGAAACGGGTGCGCTTCTCGTCCAACTCCTCCAGATCGAAGTGCAGTTCGTCGCCGCCCCAGCTGAAGGAGAGGTGCCGTGGCACGTCGACCGCGAGGACTCGCCCGGTGGAGTCCTCCATGTTCGGGTCGTCGCCGAACCTGATCGTGCCGCCCTCGCGGAGCTCGATCTCGACGCGGGAGGGGAACCAGTGGGCCAGTTCCCCGGGCTCGGTGACGAACTCCCAGACACGGTCGACGGGGTGGTCGTAGGTGCGGGTGAAACGGACGGCGGGGCGCCGCCCCGCGCGTACGCCTCGGCCACCTCGGCGAAGAAGGCGCGTGCGGGGTCGCCGTCGGGCAGGACGTTCACGGCGGGCGGCTCGTGCGCGATCAACCCGACGACCGCCTCCGGATGGCGGGCGGCCAGCGTGAGGCCGATGATCGCGCCTCCACTGTTGCCGAACACGAGGGCACGGCCGCCCGCCAGACCGTCGATGAGCGCGCGAGCGTCAGAAGCCTGCCGGGACAGATCCGTGAGCGCGTCGTCCTGGCCCGTGCTGCGGGAGTTGCCCCGCCGGTCGTACGTGATCACGGTGAAGGCGTCCGCCAGCTCCTCGGCGATCCCCGCGAAATACCCGGCGTCACCCCCTGCGCCGCTGATCAGCAGCAGCGCGGGCCCCTCACCGCGCACCTCGTGGTACAGCCCGGCCCCGTCGACCTCGAACATGCCCCTGCGCATGTGAGCCCTCTCTCAGTAGCGAAACTTTGCCGTTTCGATAAAAGTGGTCTAGCCTCAAGGCGTACGAAACGGTTTCGTTTACGTAGCCGTCATGCCGAGCGACCTTCCCTGGAGTGATGCTCCGATGTCCCAGACCGAGACTCTTTCCGAAGGTGCCCGTAAGGGCACACCCGACAAGGCCGGCGCACCGTCGTCGGCGATGCGGTGGTGGATCCTCTCGATCATCGCGATCGCCCAGCTGATGGTGGTGCTGGACGCGACCATCGTGAACATCGCCCTGCCGTCGGCACAGGCGGACCTCGGCTTCACCGACGGCAACCGCCAGTGGATCGTCACCGCGTACGCGCTGGCCTTCGCCTCACTGCTTCTGCTGGGCGGCCGACTGGCCGACCTCTTCGGGCGAAAGCCCGTCTTCCTCATCGGTGTCGCCGGATTCGCCGGGGCCTCGGTGCTCGGCGGTGCCGCGAACAGCTTCGGAATGCTGGTCACCGCTCGCGCCCTCCAGGGTGTCTTCGCCGCACTCCTCGCACCCGCCGCGCTCTCGCTCCTGAACACGACCTTCACCGACGCCAAGGAGCGCGCCAAGGCGTTCAGCGTGTACGGCGCCATCGCCGGTGCGGGCGGTGCGCTCGGACTGCTGCTCGGTGGTGTCCTGACGGACGCGCTGGACTGGCGCTGGACCCTGTACGTCAACATCATCTTCGCCGTGATCGCCCTGGTCGGCGGCTGGATGCTGCTGAGCAACCACCGTGACGCCGCGAGCTCCAAGCTGGACCTGCCGGGCGCACTGCTGGTCTCCTCCGGTCTCTTCGCCCTCGTCTACGGCTTCTCCAACGCCGAGACGCACGACTGGAGTTCGCCGCAGACCTGGGGCTTCCTGATCGCCGGCGGCCTGCTCCTGGCGGTGTTCGCCTGGTGGCAGACCCGTGCCGCGCACCCCCTGCTGCCGATGCGCGTCCTGCTCGACCGCAGCCGCGGAGCCTCGTTCCTCGCCGTGCTCGTGACCGGTGCGGGCATGTTCGGAGTCTTCCTCTTCCTCACCTACTACCTGCAGCTGAACCTGGGCTTCAGCCCGACGAAGACCGGTGTGGCCTTCCTGCCGATGATGGCGGCCCTGATGGTCATGGCCCAGGTCTCCACGACGAAGCTGGTGCCGCGTATCGGCCCTAAGGTCGTCATCCCGGCGGGCTTCGCGATCGCCGCGGTCGGCATGGCCTGGCTGACCGGCATCGGAGTCGACTCCAGCTACTCGACCGACGTGCTGCCGCAGCTGCTCCTGATCGGCGCGGGACTCGGCATCGTGATGCCGCCCGCGATGGCCCTGGCCACGAGCGGTATCGCGCCGGAGGACGCCGGTGTCGCCTCGGCGACGGTCAACGCGATGCAGCAGGTGGGCGGCTCCATCGGCACGGCTCTGCTGAACACGCTCGCGGCGAGCGCCGCCACCAGCTACCTGTCCGGCAAGGACGCCACCGACAAGCTGGTCCAGGCCCAGTCGACGATCGAGAGCTACACCACCGCCTTCTGGTGGTCGGCGGGCTTCTTCGCGGTGGGCGCGGTGATCGCCTTCCTCCTCTACCGCCGTGGGGTTCCCGAGCAGGACGCGGAAGCCGCGCCGGTCGTCCACATGTGACCCTCCGAAAGCCGAGGGGCCGCCGTCTGCAGGGAGACGGCGGCCCCTCTTTCATGTCGGCCTGTCAGTCGGCCACTTGCGTCGGCGGTTCGGGGTGTCTCATTCGCTCGGCACGTGGCGCCGGGGCAGCAGGGCGACCGCCGCCACGGGGAGCACGGCGAGCACCAGCCAGGGCGCGGCCGGGGGCAGGCCCGTGTCCAGGAGAGAGCCGGTGGCCGCGCTGCCGACCAGGACGATCAGGCCGGAGACCGAGGACAGTGCGCCCGTGTAGAGGCCGAGCCTGCCGTCGTCGGCGAGGTCGGGCACCCAGGCCCGGGCGGCGGGCGCGACGAGCATCTGGCCGAGGGTGAGCAGGACGACGTAACCGGCCGCGGGCAGGAGCCCCACGGTTCCCGTCCACGCGGCGGGCCTGGCCACGGCGACCACCACGAACCCGGCCGCGATGAGCAGCAGCCCCGCCGTCATGGACCGGCGCAGGTCGAGCCGGTCCCCCGCCCAGCGCGTGAGAGGCAGCTGGGCCGTCACCACCAGCAGTGAGGAGAGCGCGAACAGCCAGGCCAGCGGCGCCTGCGAGCCCGCCGCGCGCTCCACCTCGACAGGGAGGAGTTGGTACAGCTGGTTGTACGCCAGCAGATAGGCGCCGTACGCGCAGCACAGCGCGAGGAAGCCACGGTTGCGCACCAGCCGCCGGACGCCACCACGGCTCCGCACGCGGGCCCGGCCCGGGATGTGCTGCGGCAGCAGCCACGCGTGCCCGGCCAGGACGAGTACGAAGACTCCGGCACCGGCGAGACAGACCGCGCGGAAGTCCACGGCCAGCAGCAGCGCGCCGATGAACGGGCCGAGGAACGCGCCCGCCTGGCCCGCCACGGTGAACAGGGCGAGTACGTGGGTGCGCGGGCCCTCCCCCGCCTCCTCCCGGCACACCGCCTGCCGGGCCACCTCCGACTCGACGGCCGGCGAGAACAGCGCGGCGGCGAAGCCGATCAGGAGGACCGCTCCGACGACCGCCCAGCTCGCCTCCGCGAATCCGAGCCAGCCGAATCCGGCGATCCGCAGCACACAGCCGGCGAGCACCACCGGCCGTACTCCGTACCGGTCCGCCAACGCCCCGCCCACCACGAACAGCCCCTGCTGGCTGAAGGTCCGCAGCCCCAGCACCAGCCCGACCATCCAGCCCGCCATGCCGATCGCCGTGCCCAGGTGCTCCGCGAGGAACGGCAGCACCACGTAGAACCCGACGTTGAAGGCGAGCTGAGTGAGGATCAGCAGCCGGAGCAACGGAGGCAGAGAGGCGAAGGTCCGCAGCGAGGCAAGGATCCTGCGGCGGGGGCGGCCGGACTCCGTACGGCCGTCGGGAGAGGCTCGCGGAGGCGATTGCTCAGGCATCGGACGTCACGCCTTCGGCCCGGACCGGCCGGGCGGGGTCCTGCGGTCCGGGCCGCGTCGCCGTCGTCCTCTCGGTCTCTGTCTCGGTCTCGGTCTCTGTCTCGGTCCCGGTCTCGCCGGTGTCGCGTCGGCGTGCGCGACGCGACCGCCCCGGCCACCGCACCCCGCCTCCACCCGTGACGGCCACCGCACCCAGCAGGGCGAGTGCGGCGGCGGGAGCCAGTACCGCCCAGGGGGCCCGTTCCGCGTACGGCTGGTTCTCGGACAGGAGCAGGCCCCACTCCGGGGACGGCGGTTGCGCGCCGAGGCCGAGGAAACCGAGGGCCGCGAGGGCGAGGGCGACGCCCGGCAGGCGGAGCAGTGCGTGGCTCAGGACCGGGGGCAGGACCGCCGGGAGGAGTTCGTGGCGGAGCAGTTGGAGCGGGCCCGCGCCCAGGCCCCGAGTGGCCGTCAAGTGTGTGGTGGCGCGCTCCTGTTGGAGCAGTGCTGAGGTGTGGGCCGCGAGCGGCGCCCAGGCGACGGCGGTCACCGCGAGGGCCGGGGTCGAGGGGCCGCTGCCCGCGACGCCCGTGACGAGGAGGGCCGCGAGGACCGGCGGTACGGCGTTGACCGTGTCGACGAGCGGCGCGGAGAACCGTGGCAGCAGACCCAGCAGAACGCCCAGCAGGAGCGCGGCCGCGCTCACGGCGACGGCCAGGGCCAAGGTGCTCAGAGCGCCATGGCCGACCCGTGCCAGCACATCGCGCCCGAGCCCGTCCGTGCCGAACGGGTGTGCCCAGGAAGGGGATCGGAGGCGGGTGTCGGTGTCCAGCCGCAGCGGATCCCGGGCAAGGCCCAGTGCGACGACTGCGAGCAGCAGTGCGCCGTACAGCAGGGGCAGAGTCGTGGGGCGGGGCGGTGTCGGGCGGTGCAGCGAGGAGAGCGCGCCGTCGCGCAGGGCCGGGCCGATCAGGAGCCGGGCCGTGAGCCTGGTGAAGCCTCCGGCGGCCACCGCCAGCAGGACGAGGGCGAGGGTGCCCGCCTGGAGGACGGGCAGGTCCTGCGCCACCGCGGCCTGGAGGGTCGGCCGTCCGAGGCCGGGGATGTCGAAGACCTGCTCCACGGCGACCGCGCCGCCGGTCAGGCCGACGACGAACAGGCCGAAGTTCGGGAGCAGTCCGGGCACCCAGCGGCGCAGTGCCTGACGGGCGATGCTCCGGCCCGGGACTCCGCGCGCGGCGGCCGCCAGCGCCCACTGCTCGGCGAACGCGCCCGGCAGCAGGTCGTCGAGCATCCGCCCCAGCAGCGCGCCCGCGGGCAGGCCGAGCGAGAGCGCGGGCAGCACCATCCACTCGGGCCCGTACCAGCCGAGCGCGGGCAGCCAGCCGAGCTGCACGCCGACGACGGCGGCGAGCACCGAGGCGGTCAGGAAGTCGGGCAGCGTGGACAGGAGCGCCGATCCGGTGCCCGCCGAGCGCCGGCCGTCGAGCCGCCGCCCCGCACCGAGCCGCAGCGTACGGGCGCACACCACCCCCGCCGTGAGCACCGCGACGGCCAGCGACCCGCCCATCAGCAGGAGCGAGACCCCGAGCGCCTGGAACACCGACGGCGTGACCTCCGCGCCGGAGATCCACGACCGGCCCGCGTCACCGTGCAGCAGCCCGCCGAACCAGTCGCAGGGGTTGTAGAGGCCGTCCTCGTCCTGGATCAGTGTCCCGGACATCGCGCAGATCTCCAGCAGCCGGTGCCAGTCGGTGCTGTTGCGTGCCAGGCGGGAGACC
>NZ_JAPWHT010000246.1:0-15141 GCF_027270795.1 Streptomyces sp. ActVer | reverse complement strand
CACGACCCCTCACGAAGGAGAGCGGCTGCCGCCCGGTGGGGCAACTGGAGAGAGGGGCTTACGCCCCTGATCTTTTAGGGGCGCGGGGAACTGCGCGATCAGCCACGACGCACCCGCACGTACGCACCCGGCCTCAAGCACGCTCATCAGGGGCGCGGGGAACTGCGCGATCAGCCACACACGACCCGCACACACCCACAACCCGGATCGGACCACCCCTTGATACTCCACACCACCACCAACCACGTCTCATGGATCACCCTCAACCGCCCGGAAGCCATGAACGCCCTCACCCCGGACCAGCGAGATCACCTGATCCGGCTGTTCGAGGAGGCCTCCGCGGACCCGGACGTAAGGGCGGTCGTCGTCACGGCGACAGGCCGTGGATTCTGCGCAGGCGCGGACCTCCGCGGCGGCGGCCCATCAACGGACCGCGTAGCGGGAGACGTCGCCCGAGTGATCCGCCAGGGCGCCCAACGCCTGATCACCGCAATCCTCGACTGCGAGAAACCGGTGATCGCGGCGGTGAACGGCACCGCGGCCGGTATAGGCGCCCACCTCGCCTACGCCTGCGACCTGGTCCTAGCCGCCGAATCGGCAAGATTCATCGAGGTGTTCGTACGCCGGGGCCTCGTCCCGGACGGCGCCGGCGCCTATCTCCTCCCCCGCCTGATAGGCCCCCAGCGGGCAAAGGAGCTGATGTTCTTCGGCGACGCCCTGACGGCCGCGGACGCGGAACGCCTCGGGCTCGTCAACAGAGTCGTACCGGATGGCGAGTTGGAGAAGACGGCCCGCACCTGGGCCGAACGCCTCGCCACCGGCCCCACCCGATCGATCGCCCTCACCAAGCAATTGGTGAACGCCTCCCTGGACACCGACCGCTCCACCGCCCTCACCGCCGAGGCCACCGCGCAGGAGATCAACATGACGACGGCGGACGCACAGGAGGGGGTGACGTCGTTCATGGAGCGCAGGGGACCGGAGTTCCACGGCCGCTGAGCCCCGCGATCGTGAGAACCCCTTCCAATCTGACACTCCGTCAGCTTCAATGGACACTGTGATGGGACACGCAGGGATGGCCGCCGCGGCGGTCCGCTACCTCAGGTCGGCCGGAGCCCCGGACACCGCGGGCCGGGTCGAACCGCTCCCACGCCCGGACCTGCGCGCGGTCGGCGACGACGAACGCGCACCGATCGACCCGGTCGAATTCCGCCGCGTACTGGGCAACTTCGCCACGGGCGTGACCGTCGTGACCGCACCGGCGGGTGAGGGAGAGTCGGCAGGACCGGCCGGCTTCGCGTGTCAGTCCTTCTCCGCCCTGTCTCTCGACCCACCGCTGATCGCGTTCATGGTCGCGCGTACGTCGACGACCTGGCCCCGAATCGCCCGCGCGGGCGTCTTCTGCGTGAACGTCCTGGGCGCCCACCAGGGCGACCTGTGCCGCGGCTTCGCGGTGAGCGGCGCCGACAAGTTCGCCGGGGTCGCCCACGACCCGGCCCCGGTGTCCGGGTCCCCGCGCCTGGTCGGCGCCCCCGCCTGGATCGACTGCACGATCCACGCCGTCCACACGGGCGGCGACCACCTGATCGTGGTGGGCAGGGTGGACGCCCTGGGCACGGCGGACGGCGACGGCGTGCCCCTGCTGTTCCATCGCGGCCGGTTCGGCCGCCTCACCGACTGAGGCCGGACGCCGGTCCCGTACACCTTCAGGCGAGTACCGCCACCGGTCGGCGCCGGATCACCAACGCCATCAGCGCCGCCGCGGCGCACAGCGCGCCCGAGGCGTACCACATGACGTCGTACGAGCCGAAGGTGTCGCGGGCCACGCCGCCGAGGAAGGCGACGAGGGCGGCGCCGACCTGGTGGGAGGCGAGGACCCAGCCGAAGACGATGGCGCTGTCGTCGCCGTAGTGCTCGCGGCACAGGGCGATGGTGGGCGGGACCGTGGCGACCCAGTCGAGGCCGTAGAAGATGATGAAGAAGATCATCGGCGGGTGGACCGAGGGGGCCAGCAGAAGGGGGAGGAAGAGGAGGGAGATGCCGCGCAGGGCGTAGTAGATCGCCAGCAGGCGGCGCGGGTCGAAGCGGTCCGTGAACCAGCCGGAGGCGATCGTGCCGACTACGTCGAAGACGCCGATGACCGCGAGGAGCGACGCGGCCGCCGTGATCGGCATGCCGTGGTCGTGGGAGGCGGGCACGAAGTGCGTCTGGATCAGGCCGTTGGTCGAGGCCCCGCAGATCGCGAACGTGCCCGCCAGCAGCCAGAACGGTCCGGTGCGCGCGGCCGAGAAGAGGACCTTCACCGTACGTCGTGCCGCGCCGGGCACGGGTGGCGGCTTCTCGACGAACTCCGTTGCCCCGTACGGCTTCAGGCCCACGTCCGCCGGGTGGTCGCGCAGCAGCAGCCAGACGAAGGGGACGACCGCGAGGGCCGCCAGGGCGACGGTGACGGCGGCCGGACGCCAGTCGTGCTCCTCGACGATCCAGGAGAGGACGGGCAGGAAGACCAGCTGCCCGGAGGCCGAGGCGGCGGTGAGGATGCCGGTGACCAGGCCGCGCCGCTCGGTGAACCAGCGGTTCGTGACGGTGGCGGCGAAGGCAAGGGCCATCGAGCCCGATCCGAGGCCGACCAGCAGGCCCCAGCACAGCAGCAGCTGCCACGCTGTCGTCATCCACACCGTCGCGCCGGAACCGATCGCGATCACGATCAGGGCCACCGCGACGACCCGGCGGATGCCGAACCGGTCCATCAGCGCGGCGGCGAACGGCGCCGTGAGCCCGTACAGCGCGAGGTTGACGGAGACCGCGAGCCCGATCGTGCCGCGCGACCAGTGGAACTCCTGGTGCAGCGGGTCGATCAGCAGCCCCGGCAGCGAACGGAAGGCCGCGGCCCCGATGATCGTCACGAACGTCACGGCGGCGACGAACCAGGCCCGGTGAATCCGCCGCCGGCGGCGCTTCCCGGCCTCGGACTCCTCGACGACCCCGGAGTCCTCGACGGCTGCGGATCCGTCCGCGACTGCTTCCACGCCTGCGGCATCGGTTGTCTGTGTCACGTCATAGAGCTTCCGGCCTGCGGACTCTCCGAACGAGTGGCCAGAAGGACAGCATTCGCTAGAATCGGGCCATGGGTACGCAGACCCCCTTCCAGCCCCACCGCGTGGTCGTCCTCGCTCTGGACGGCCTTCTCCCCTTCGAGCTGGGCATCCCGCAGCGGATCTTCGGCCGCGCCAAGGACGCAAAGGGCCGCCGCCTGTACGAGGTGGTGACCTGCTCGATCCGGCCGCCGGGCCGGGTCGAGGCGGAGGCGGACTTCTCCATCCTCGTGGAGAACGGCCCGGAGGCCCTCGCCACCGCCGACACGGTCGTCATTCCGGCCTCGTACGAGCTCGGCCCGGTGCACTCCGAGGGCGTACTCACGGACGAGCTGGCCGCGGCCCTCGCCCTGATCCGGCCGGGCACGCGGCTCGTCTCCATCTGCACGGGCGGGTACGTGCTCGCCGCCGCCGGATATCTCGACGGCCGCCCGGCGACCACGCACTGGGCGTCCGCCGAGCACTTCCAGCGGCTCTTCCCGAAGGTGCGGGTGGACGCGGACGTGCTGTTCATCGACGACGGCGACGTGCTGACGTCCGCCGGGGTCGCGGCCGGGATCGACCTGTGCATCCACATCGTGCGCCGGGATCACGGTACGGCGGTCGCCAACGAGGTGGCCCGCCGTACGGTCGTGCCGCCGCACCGGGACGGCGGGCAGGCCCAGTACATCCAACGTCCCGTTCCCGAGCCCCAATTGGCGTCCACGACGACGGCTCGTGCCTGGGCGCTGGCGCGTCTGCACGAACCGATCCAACTGCGGGACATGGCCGAGCAGGAGTCCATGTCGGTACGCACCTTCACCCGCCGCTTCCGCGAGGAGGCCGGCATCAGCGCCGGCCAGTGGCTCACCCGGCAACGCGTCGAACGCGCCCGCCACCTCCTGGAATCCACCGACCTCTCGATCGACCAGATCGCCCACGCCTCAGGCTTCGGCACCCCCCAGTCAATGCGCCAACACCTCCAATCAACCCTGGGCGTAACCCCCACGACCTACCGCCGAACCTTCCGCTGACCAACTCCCCACGCCCTTTTAGGGGCGCGGGGAACTGCGCAATCTTTTAGCCTCTCCGGCGTTTGAGGAGCGGGGGTTCGGGGGCTGGCCCCCGAGAAGTGACGGGAATGGGTAGGGGCGGCGGGGGCGAAATCCCTCCGGGGACACAGCGACGTGGATCAGAACGTAAGAACAGCCCGGGCAACCCGCCCGGCCCCCGCATCCGCCGCAGCCTTCTCGAAGTCCTCCACCGGATAGGTCTCCGTCACCAACTCGTCCAACAACAACCGCCCCTCGCGGTAGAGCTCCGCGTACAACGCGATATCCCGCTGAGGCCGAGAAGACCCATACCGACACCCAAGAATCGACTTGTCCAAGTACATCGACGAGACAAGGAAGGACGCCTCGGCCGTAGCAGGCGGAACACCGAGCAACACCGCCTGCCCATGCCGGTCGAGAAGGTCGACGGCCTGCCGGACCAGCTCCACCCGCCCCACACACTCGAAGGCGTGGTCCGCCCCCGTAGGAAGAACCTCCCGCACCCCCTCCGTCGAAGACAGAAAGTGCGTAGCCCCGAACCGCCGAGCCACCCCCTCCTTCGCCGGATTCGAATCCACGGCCACCACGGTCAGCGCCCCGGCGATCCGCGCGCCCTGAATCACATTGAGCCCGATCCCCCCGGTACCGATGACGACCACGCTGTCCCCGCGATCCACCCGCGCCCGGTTGAGCACGGCCCCGACCCCGGTCAGCACCCCGCACCCGATGAGCGCGGCGGAGGTCAGCGGAATGTCCTCGGGAATCCGCACGGCCTGCACGGCCTTCACCAACGTCCGTTCGGCGAAGGCGGAGTTGGACGCGAACTGGTACAACGGCTGCCCCGCCCGCGTGAACGGCCGCTGAGGCATCCCGATGGCCTTGCGGCACATGGTGGGCCGCCCCCGGTCGCACTCGGCGCAGGTCCCGCAGTTCGCGAGTGTGGACAGGGAGACATGGTCCCCGGGCTGGACATGGGTGACGCCCACACCCACCGCCTCCACGACCCCGGCACCCTCATGACCGAGGACCACGGGTACGGGGAAGGGAATGGTCCCGTCCACCACGGAGAGATCGCTGTGGCACAGCCCCGCCGCGGAGATCGCCACGAGCACCTCGCCGGGCCCCGGATCCCGTATCTCCAGGTCGTCGACCACCTGGGTCTGCTTCCCATCGAAGATCACACCCCGCATGGCGCCCACCTCAACCCTTCGGTTCCCTGGGAAGGCCGAGCACGCGCTCGGCGATGATCGTGCGCTGAACCTCGTCCGAACCGCCGTAGATCGTGTCGGCCCGGCTGAACAGGAACAGGTGCTGCAGCGCGTCCAGTTCGTAGGGCGCCGAGGCCGACCAGTCCGAGGGCCCCACCGCCGCCCCCGCGCCCCGCACCCGCACCGCCAGCTCCCCGAGCCGCTGATGCCACCGCCCCCACAGCAGCTTGGCCACACTGGGAGCGCCCTGGACCTGGGCCTGGTCCGCCGAACTCCCCAGCGTCCGCAGCGCGTTCCACCGCATGACACGCAACTCGGCCCACTGGCGCACGAGACAGTCCCGTACGACGGGATCGTGGACCGCGCCCGTCGCGACGGCCACCTCCACCACCCGCCCCAACTCCTGGGCGAAGCCGATTTGCTGGGCGAGCGTGGAGACACCCCGCTCGAAGCCGAGCAGGCTCATCGCGACCTGCCACCCGTTGCCCTCGCCCCCGACGACGTGCTCCACGCGCGCGTGCGCCCCGTCGAAGAAGACCTCGTTGAACTCGCTCGTCCCCGTCATCTGACGAATCGGCCGGACGTCGATCCGCCCCGGCTGATCCATCGGTACGAGCAGAAAACTCAGCCCGCGATGCCGCCGCGACCCCGCCTCCGTACGCGCCAACACAAAGCACCAGTCCGCCTCATGGGCGAGCGAGGTCCAGATCTTCTGCCCGCTGATCCGATAGGTCCCCGCCTCCCGCACGGCCTCCGTACGAATCCCCGCAAGGTCCGACCCGGCCCCCGGCTCGCTGTACCCCTGGCACCAGAGCTCGTCGCCGGACGCGATCGCGGGCAGAAACCGGGCCTTCTGCTCCTCACTGCCATGAGCGATGAGAGTGGGCGCGAGCAGGTTCTCCCCGATGTGCCCGGTCCGGGCGGGGGCCCGGGAGCGCGCATACTCCTCGGCCCAGGCAACCTGCTGACTCAGCCCACCCCGCCGATTCCCATACCCACCCTCCCCCCACCCGAGCCCAATCCACCCGGCCGCACCAAGCGTCCGCTCCCAGTCCCTCCGGTCCAAGCCACCCGAAACGCGCTCCCCCAGCCACCCGCGCACCTCGGCCCGAAACGCCTCATCCTCCGCGGTGACCCCGAACTCCACGTCTCCTCCGCCCACCACAGCGCCCCTTCAGGGGCGCGGGGAACTGCGCAATCTTTTAGGGGCGCGGGGAACTGCGCGACCAGCCACAGCCAACCCGCACCCACCGACCAGCCCACCCCCTACGGTGAGCTCACTCCTTCCCTGCCGCGCGCCGCGCAGCTCGCGCCATCTCCTCCACCTGCGCAAGCAACGGCATCGGATCCACCCCCACCGTCCCCGGCAAGAAGTCCGCGATCCGCTCAGGCGTCCAGGACCCCTCCGCATACCCGGCACGGAGTTCCCTCGGCTGAGCCCACACCGCGATCTTCGGCCCGGCGATCGTGTAGACCTGCCCGGTGATCCGCTCCTCCCGCGCCCGCTCGGACAGCAGGTACACCACGAGCGCGGCCACGTCCTCGGGCTCGCCGATCTCCTTCAACTCCATCGGCACGTTCGCGGACATACGCGTACGCGCGACGGGCGCGACCGCGTTCGCGGTGACCCCGTACTTGTGGAGCCCCAGCGCCGCGCTCCGTACGAGCGAGATGATCCCGCCCTTCGCCGCGCTGTAGTTGGCCTGGGAGACGGACCCCTGGTGGTTGCCGCTGGTGAACCCGATGAGCGTCCCGGAACCCTGGCGCCGCATGATGGCGGAGGCGGCCCGGAAGACGGTGAACGTGCCCTTCAGATGGGTGGCGAGGACCGGATCCCACTCCTCCTCGGACATGTTGAAGAGCATCCGCTCGCGGAGGATCCCGGCCACGCACACGACTCCGTCGAGCCGCCCGTACGTCTCCAGGGCCGTGTCGACGACCCGCCGGCCGCCTGCCATCGTCGAGATGTCGTCGGCGACGGCGATCGCGTCCCCGCCGGCCGCCTCGATCTCCTTGACCACGGCCTCGGCTATCTCGCTGGTCGGCTCCGCGCCCTCGATGGACACCCCGTAGTCGTTGACGACGACCCGTGCGCCCTCGGCTGCGGCACCCAGCGCCACCGCGCGCCCGATGCCCCGGCCCGCCCCGGTCACGGCGACGACCTTGCCTGCCAAGAAGTTCCCCACGCCCCGGCCCCTTCCCGCAGTTTCTGACGGTCCGTTAGATTCGACTCAGATTCTACGACCCGTCAGATACCTGGAGACAAGCCCCGGGGAGCACTCATGTCGATGCCGGCCGAGTTCCACGAGATCGCCAAGCGCGTGAACAACTGGGGGCGTTGGGGTGCCGACGACGAGATCGGCACACTCAACCTGATCACCGACGAGGTGGTGCGGGAGGCCGCCGCGACCGTGCGTACGGGCCGCCGCGTCCCGCTGGCGCTCCCGCTCAGGGAGGACGGCGTGCAGACCGGGATGATCCCGGGCCGGGTGAACCCGCTGCACGCGATGGTGCAGATCAACCAGGAGCTGTTCGGGCCCGGCACGGTCGCGTGCAGCGACGACGCCGTGACCATGGGCCTCCAGGCGGCCACCCACTGGGACGCGCTGACCCATGTCTCGCACTCGGGAAAGATCTACAACGGCCGCCCCGCCGGCACCGTCACTGCCCACGGCGGCGCCGAGTTCAGCGGTATCGACAAGCCCCGCCACATCGTCTCGCGCGGCATCCTCCTGGACGTGGCCCGCGCGCTCGGCAAGGACCGCCTCGACGGCGGCCACGCGGTGACCCCGGAAGACCTCGAAGCGGCCGAGGAGCTCGCCGGGGCGAAGGTCCGCGCGGGCGACATCGTCCTCGTGCGCACCGGCCAGGTCCGGGTCTACCTGGCGGGCGACAAGCACGCCTACGCGTTCCCGTCGCCCGGGCTGTCCGTCCGCACCCCGGAGTGGTTCCACGCACGCGATGTGGCCGCCGTCGCGAACGACACCCTCACCTTTGAGATATTTCCTCCGGAAATAGAGGACTTGTGGCTTCCGGTGCACGCTCTCGATCTGGTCGAAATGGGCATGCTCCAGGGCCAGAACTGGAATCTCGAAGAGTTGTCCACAGCCTGTGGAGAACTTGGCCGCCATACGTTCCTGCTGTCGGCGATGCCCGAACCGTTCGTCGGCGCCACCGGAACTCCCGTGGCACCTGTCGCGATCCTCTGAGGCACCCTGCCGACCCCGCCGACTCCACCGGCAGAGGGTCGGCTGGCGGCGCGCCTCCCCCACACTCGGCCACGCCCGGGCGGGAGGGACCCAACCTCACCCCGAGCACGACACCGCGCGCCGCCATCCGGCTCCGGCGTACCCGCCCTGCTCCCGACCCTGGAGGAGCCGACGCCGATCGCGACCCACGCTCGCCAAGGGCTCCCGTCACCGGAACCCTCGCCGTCCCCTCACGGCGAATCGCTGACCACAAGCGTGATCAAACGGACACAGCTCGTCAACACCTGTTCGGGGATTCACGGCTTACGCCCCTCTTTGTGCCGCCACGGGCGGAAGCACGGTACGGCGCATCGGGCAGCACGGGGTAAGTGGGGCGCGGGCACCGTGCTTCTGTGCTCCGCCTGGAGGCCCGGATGCCATGTGCGGGTCACTTGGGGCCGGTCGTGCCCCGCGGCGGAGCCGCCAATGCCACCGCCCCGCGCCCCCGAAGCGGCACGGCCCCGCTCACACCCGAAGGGGCACGGCCCCGCTCAGACCACCTCGAACGCCAGGTCCCCGTACACGGCCGGAGCCGAGTCGCACGTCACCGCGGTCGCCGCCGTCGCCGAACAGCGGTCCACCTCGCACCAGATGCGCTTGCCTGCGCCCTCGCTGCTCCAGCCCCAGCGGTCGGCGAGGCCGTCGACGAGGGCCAGGCCGCGGCCGTCGGTCTCGTCGCCGTCCGCGCATCGGGGGCGGGGCGGGCGGGCGCTGGCGTCGAGCACCTCCAGGCGGACGGTGGCCACAGCCTCCGCCACGGCCCGCTCTCCCGCGGTGGGCCCGGTCACGGAACTCGGCAGCGACAGCCGCAGCACGGCCGGACGGCCGGTGTGCACCACCGCGTTGGTGACCAGCTCGGAGACGAGCAGGATCAGGGTCTCGGCAAGCGGCTCATCGGCCTCTATCCCGGACCCCGCGAGCCGCGAACGGGCCCACCTCCGGGCCCGCCCCACCTCTGCGGGGTCGGGCCGGATCTCCAGCTGCACTTGAAGCACCTGCACCGCTCACACCATCCGAACCGGCGGACACATCGCCTCGCGCCTCGCAAGGGCCACGATCGTGGTCAGAAAAGGGTTCACGGAACGTGATTCCCTTAGGAGACAGCATGGTTGACGTACAGTCACCCCAACAAGCGCTTCGGGCATATTCCAGCGCGAAGGAGTACGCGTGCGGCATACTGTGCGACGCTCGTCACGGGGAGTCGAACAGGCAGGAACGGTCCTGCTTCCCGCCTCGCGAGCGGTGCGCATCGCCAGGTCCGGAGCTGCCTCAGGGGCAACACCGTGATGACCCGGCCTCACAACCACTCGCATCCCACACAAGGTACCGGAGCACAGCTCCGACTCCAGGCCGTGACGAGTCACGCATAGGACACAACCCGATATCAACGCTCGGTAATTCCGGTATGCCACGTTCAGTGACATCCGTCCGTTCGAGCCCGTTCCGTCATGCCACGATCGACGGCAATGGTCGTGCACAGTTCACGTCCGGGGCCCTGGTGCGGCGACCTGCAGATCCTCCGCGAGTGCTTCCTCGGCCTCGGCCGCGCTCTGCCCGCGACGGGCCCGCAACCAGGCGCGTTTGAGGTGAAGGTGCACGTCGGACTCCCATGTGAATCCCATTCCGCCGTGCACCTGGAGGCAGTCGCGGGCGCCGAGCTCGGCGGCCTCGTCGGCCAGCAGTCCGGCCGCCGCGATGTCGAGCGGATCGGCCGTGACGGCGGCCGCGTACACCGCACCACGTGCCACCTCCACCCGCACCAGCATCTCCGAGCACAGGTGTTTCACCGCCTGGAAGGCCCCGATCGGCTGCCCGAACTGCTCACGGGTCCGGGCGTGTTGCACGGCCAGTTCGCAGGTGCGGGAGGCGGAGCCCAACTGCTCTGCGGCGGTCAGCAGCGCGGCCACCGGGTCGGGCGGCGCGGCCCGGGGCACCCGGTGCAGCGGAGTGAGCGGGTCCGCCGAGCGCATCGCGACGGCCCCCGTCACATCGCCGCGTACGACGTCGGCCTCGTCCAGCCACTCGACGAGCGTGCCGTCGACGGCCGCCACGACGGTCTCCCCCGTGGCTGCTCCCGGCACCTCGCCGGCCGCGAGGTGCGTGGCCACGAGCGGTCCGGTCAGCAGAGCCCGGCCTGCCTCCTCGAAGGCCAGTACCGCCTCCGGAAGTCCCAGTCCGACCCCGCCCTCCGCCTCGGGCAGCCGCAGCGCGAAGAAGCCCGCCTCGCCCAACTCCCGCCAGAGCGCACGGTCGAGCCCTGGCGCGTCCACGGCGGCCCGCAACCGCTCCCGCCCGAAGCGCCGGTCCAGCAGTTCACGCACCCCCGCCCGCAACGCCCGTTGATCATCAGTGAGTTGGAAATCCATACGGTCATCGCCCCTTCGGGAGGCCCAGGATCCGTTCGGCCACGATGTTCCGCTGGATCTGCGAGGTACCGGCCGCGATGGTGTAGGAGAGGGACGACAGCCGGTCCAGCGTCCACGGGCTGTCGAGGTCGAGCGCCTCGGGACCGAGCACCTCGGCCGCCGCGTCGTACAGGTCCTGCCGCGCTCGCGAGTACCTCAGTTTGAAAACCGAACCCCCGACGCCCGGCACTCCGCCCGACCTCCCCCAAGCTCTCGACTTCGCTCGACCAGGGGGGACCCCCATCGACTCGCTCACGTTCCACTGAGTGAGCCGCCACAGCGCACGGAACTCGGCATTGAGACGACCGAGCCGGCGACGCAACACCGCGTCGTCCCATCGGCCGTTCTTCCGCGCCTCGCGCGCGAGTTCGCCGAGGACGCGCCGGCAGGCCACCACCTCGCCCACGAAGGCCGTCCCGCGCTCGAACGACAGCGTCACCATGGTCACGCGCCAGCCGTCGTTCTCCTCACCGATCCGGTTGGCGACGGGCACCCGCACGTCGTCGAGGAACACCTCCGCGAACTCGGTCGAACCCGCGAGCGTACGCAGCGGACGGACCGTGATCCCCGGGGCGTCCATCGGCATCGCGAGCCACGAGATCCCCCGGTGCCTGGGCGCCTTCGCATCCGTCCGCACCAACAGCTCGCACCAGTCGGCGACTTCCGCGTGGGAGGTCCAGATCTTGGAGCCGCTCACCACGTAGTCGTCGCCGTCCCGCCGCGCGCGCGTGCGCAGCGCCGCGAGGTCCGAGCCGGCGTCCGGCTCGCTGAACCCCTGGCACCACACCTCCTCGCCGCGCAGCACGGGCGGCAGCCAGCGCGCCCGCTGCTCGGCGCTCCCCTCGGCCGCGATGGTGGGCCCGGCGTGCAGCAGCCCGACGAAATTGGCCCCTACGTAGGGCGCGCCCGCCTTCTCCGTCTCCTCCAGGAAGATCAGGTGCTGGGTGGGCGTGGCCCCGCGGCCCCCCGCGTCGGCGGGCCAGTGGAGCCCCGCGTACCCGGCGTCGTACAGCATGCGCTGCCAGCCGAGGTCGTACGCGCGCCTGCCGGGCCAGTCGTCGGGCGAGGGTTTGGGGGGCAGCCCGGGGAGGACCTTCGCGAGCCACTCCCGCAGCCGTGCCCGGAACTCCTCCTCCTCGGGCGTGTAGGAGAGGTCCATTACTTGGCGCGGTCCAAGTCCAGGCCCAGCATGCGGATGGCGTTGCCGCGCATCAGCTTGTAGACGGTCTCGTCGTCGAGGCCCTTCATGTGGTCGAGGGCGACCTCCTTGGTGTGCGGGAAGGTCGAGTCGACGTGCGGGTAGTCGGTCTCGAAGGTCGCGTTGTCCCGGCCCACCACGTCCAGCGACGCGACGCCGTGCTTGTCGCGGAAGAAGCAGCAGAAGATCTGCCGGTAGTAGTAGGTGGAGGGCGGCTCGGGGATGAGGTCCCTGACCCCGCCCCAGGCCCGGTGCTCCTCCCACACGTCGTCGGCGCGCTCCAGGGCGTACGGGATCCAGCCCATCTGCCCTTCGGAGTAGGCGAGTTTGAGCTGCGGGAACTTCACGAGCACCCCGCTGAACAGGAAGTCCATCATCGAGGCCATCGCGTTGTTGAAGCTGAGCGAGGCCTGGACGGCGGGCGGGGCGTCGGGCGAGGCGGCGGGCATCTGGGAGCTGCTGCCGATGTGCATGTTGACGACCGTGCCGGTCTCCTGGCAGACCGCGAAGAACGGGTCCCAGTAACCGGAGTGGATGGACGGCAACCCGAGGTGGGTGGGGATCTCGGAGAAGGTCACGGCCCGCACGCCCCGGGCCGCGTTGTGCCGGATCTCGGCGACCGCGAGGTCGATGTCCCAGAGCGGGATGAGGCACAGCGGGATGAGCCGGCCGCCGCTGTCGCCGCACCACTCCTCGACCATCCAGTCGTTGTACGCGCGCACGCAGGCCAGCGCGACCTCCTTGTCGTGCGCCTCGGCGAAGGTCTGTCCGCAGAACCGCGGGAAGGTCGGGAAGCACAGCGAACCCTCGACGTGGTTCGCGTCCATGTCCTTGAGCCGCTCGACGGGATCCCAGCAGCCGGGCCGCATCTCCGCGCGCGTGATGCCTTCGAGCGTCATCTCATCCCGGTCGAAGCCGACGGCGGCGATGTTGCGCTTGTACGGGAACTTCAGGTCCTCGTAGATCCACCAGTCGGTCGGCGGCCCGTCCGGGTCCATCGTGATCTGGTACTTGCCCGCCACGTAGGCGAGTTCGCCGATCCCGGCCGTCAGCGGCTTGGGGCCGCGGTCCTGGTACTTCTTCGGCAGCCAGGTCTCGAAGAGGTTCGCGGGCTCGATCACATGGTCGTCGACGCTGATGATGCGGGGCAGTTCGGTCATGGGTCCCCTCCGCCGGGCCAACTGCGGGTATCTGACGGACCGTCAGCTACAGGTCCCCTAGAAGGCTAGCCCCGCACCCCTGGACCGACAAGGCACCGAGCCCTACGCTCTCCAGCCAATCTGACTACCCGTCAGCTGTGAGGAGTACGGGCCATGACGACGGACACCGCACACGCACTGGGCGCCTCCCGCACCTTCTGGGAACTCGTCGAGCGTCGCGCCGCGCTCACCCCCGACCGCCCCGTCCTCCTCCAGGACGACCGCACGCTCACCTTCGAGGAGCTGCGCGCGGGCGCGGAGCGGACCGCGGCCGGCCTCCACGACCTGGGCGTACGCCCAGGCACGGTGGTCGCCTGGCAGCTGCCGACCCGCATCGAGACGGTCGTGCTGGCAATGGCCCTGGCCCGGCTCGGGGCCGTCCAGTCCCCGGTGATCCCCTTCTACCGGGACCGCGAAGTCGCCTTCGCCGTACGGGAGTCGGGGGCCGCCCATTTCGCCGTACCGGGCGAGTGGCGCGGCTTCGACCACACGGCGATGGCGGAACGCATAGAAGCACCCGGCATCTTCGAGGCGTACGACTCCCTGCCCGAAGGGAACCCGTCCGCCCTGCCCCCGCCCCCGACCACCGGCACGGACGTGCGCTGGATCTACTGGACCTCGGGGACGACGTCCGACCCCAAGGGCGTACTGCACACGGACCGTTCGCTGATCGCCGGCGGTTCCTGCCTCGCCCACGCGCTGCACCTGTCGGCCGACGACATCGGCTCGATCGCGTTCCCCTTCGCGCACATAGGCGGCCCCGACTACCTGGTCATGCTGCTGCTGTACGGCTTCCCGGCGGTCCTCTTCGAGAAGTTCGCGCTGCCGGACGCCCTGGAGGGCTACCGCAAGCACGGGGTGACGGTGGCGGGCGGCTCGACGGCGTTCTACTCGATGTTCCTGGCCGAACAGCGCAAGCAGCCGGACACCAAGCTCATCCCCACCCTGCGCCTCCTGGCGGGCGGCGGCGCACCGAAGCCGCCCGAGGTGCACCACGCCGTCGTACGGGAGATGGGCGTCCGACTGACCCACGGATACGGCATGACCGAGGTCCCGATGATCACGATGGGCTCGCCCGACGACTCCGAGGAGAACCTCGCGACGACCGAGGGAAGGCCCCCGGAGGGCATGGAGATCCGGATCGTGGACGGTGAGGTGAGACTGCGCGGAGAAGCCGTCTGCACGGGCTATCTGGACCCCGCGCAGACCACAGAAGCGTTCGACGAGGACGGTTTCCTGATCACAGGAGACCTCGGGCGCCTCACGCCCTCCGGCCATCTCGTCCTGACGGGCCGCCTGAAGGACGTCATCATCCGCAAGGGAGAGAACATCTCGGCGAAGGAGATAGAGGACCTGCTGCACCGCCACCCGGCGGTGGGCGACGTGGCGGTGATAGGCCTGCCGGACCCGGAACGAGGCGAGCGGGTATGCGCGGTGATCGAACAGCAGCCCGAATCACCGCAGTTGACGCTCTCCGCCGTGACGGCCTATCTACGCGCGGAAGGACTGTCCGTGCACAAGCTGCCGGAGCAACTGGAGCTGGTGGACGCCCTTCCGCGCAACGACACCCTGCGGAAGGTACTCAAGTACAAGCTCAGGGAACGCTATTCGGGCACCGTGAAGTAGCGGGCGAAGGCGCTCACGATCTCCGGCTCGGTGACCCGGCCGTCGGAGTCCGCGTCGAGCGCGCCGGCCGCGGCGGTGGCGACGGTCTCGGGCGCGCCGAGGGCCTTGAGGGCACGCGCGATCTCGTCGAC
>NZ_JAPWHT010000245.1:0-15215 GCF_027270795.1 Streptomyces sp. ActVer | reverse complement strand
TTCGCGCTCTACAGCGGCCGAACACGATTCACCTCCCCTGTTGAGGCCGGCATCATCCAGGACCTTGCCATGCTCGATGTCCCGGCAGGTTTGGCGGAGCACGACTTCAACACGGCGGTCGAGGCTCGGTTGCACGCCATCCCAGAACTCCACAAGCTGCTCGTCGGCGAGCGCCTCAGCAACATCGAGCTCCAGAAGGCCATCGTGGAACGGACAGGAGACCCGGAAGACCAGGCGCGGAGGACGACGGAGACCCTCGCGGCCTGGCTGCAGCACTTCGGGCGCTATTACACCGAGGTGGGCTCGTGGGAGCTGCGGCCAGGACGGGAGCACATCTAAGATCTGCGTGCACGGCGTAGAGCGGCGGAGCAACTCCCCCGCTCATCGCCACCCCACGGAGACGAAGGTGATGGGAAGGCCCCTCATGGCACAGGTGCGCATCCCGTTCCTGCTGGGCCATGCCGAAATTGCCTCCCTCTATCAAGTGGAGCGCCAAACATCGCAGAAATGGCGGACAGAGGGCGCCCTCGCCGCACCTGACCTGGTCGCGTCCGGCAACCCGTACTGGCTGCTGGCGACGGTAATGCGGCTAGACGGCGTCGGCGACCGCCACGTGGCGCGAGACCGGCTGGCCTCCTACAAGACCAGCATCCCCCGCGGCTACGAGGTCCAGGACAAGGAGGAACTGCCCGTCATTCTCGGCATCCAGGAGGCCGCCCGCGTCCTCGCGCGGGACGCGCAGGCGATCTCCCGATGGCGTAACCGGCGACAGATCGCCGAGGCTGACTTGACCCTCTCCGGGTCCCCTCTCTGGCTCCTGGAGACCATCGTGGATGATGCGCAGCAGCGGCAGCGCACCATCCTCTCGTCCGAGGTCGAGCTGCTGCGTACAGGCCACCGCGCCCCGCAGAAACCACGTGGGCGCAGGCAAAGAGAGCCCCTCTCTCGGCCGCCACACAAGGCCCCGCCCGCAGCACGAACATTCACTGGTGCCGACCAAGTAGCCGCGGCCGAGTTCCTGGCAGCAGTCCTGGCAGAGGGACACTCTGTGGTCATCGAGCCGCGACCTTAGTCGGCCTCCCCCTACCTGACTGGCACGGATCCCGGGACGCGATATCGCCTCTAGGCAGTGTTCGCCGACAGCTGCGAGAGAAACACTTGATACCTCGCCCTAGAGTCCATACTGTCTCTCACATGCCGATCTTGTCACGCACTCCCGGAGCCCACCACGACAACCCGACGGAAACGGGCCCACGGGCCGTTCTCGACCTGGCCGCTCACCAGTCAAGTGAATGCCCGATGAGGGTCATCTCCTACGGAGGCGGAGTCCAGTCGACCGCGCTGCTGGTGCTGGCCGCCCAGCGCGAGATCGACTTCTCCACCTTCCTCTTCGCCAACGTCGGGGACGACAGCGAGCACCCGGCGACCCTCGCGTACGTTCGCGAGATCGCCATCCCTTATGCCGAGCATGCGGGACTGGGCATCCACGAGCTCAAGCGACGCCGCCGCGACGGGGCCACGGAAACTCTCATGCAGCGGCTGAACCGGCCAGATACCCGGTCGATCCCCATCCCGGTCCGTATGGCCAACGGCGCTCCTGGCCGTCGCAACTGCACCGCTGACTTCAAGATCAAGGTGGTCGGGCGGTGGCTTCGGGAGCATGGCGCCACCGCGAAGGCACCGGCGGCGGTCGGCATCGGCATTTCGCTCGACGAAATTCATCGCGCCAACCGTCGGCGGAGGGAAACCCACGAGGTCATCGAGTACCCCCTCCTCGACCTCGGGCTGCGCCGAGACGACTGCGAGCGCGTCATCGCCGAGGCCGGCCTGCCAGTACCGCCCAAGAGTTCCTGCTTCTTCTGCCCCTTCCGAACCGTCGACGCCTGGCGTCACCAGCGCAGGCACGAGCCCGAGTTGTTCGCTCGGTCGGTCCGGCTCGAGGAGACAATCAACCGCCGACGGGCCGCGCTCGGCCGGGATGACGTCTATCTCACGAGGTACGGCGTCCCGCTCACACAGGCCATCCCCGATGAGAGCCCCGGGGAAGGTGACGTCGATGACGATGAGGGAGCGTGTGACTCCGGCTGGTGCATGACCTGATACGTACCGAGCAAGCCACGATGGGTGGGGCCCGAAGCCATGACTTCGGGCCCCACCCATCGTTTGCCCCTGGGATGCCGACGTGGCCGCCACAGGGCACTGCAGGTGCCGGAATTACAGCTCGGGCGGCTCGCCAGGCTGAAGGTGGAGGACGGCGAGGTATTCGCCGTAGGGCATTTCTTCGTCCACCCATCGGCTGCCGCCTGCAGAGTCGGGAATCCACATGCCGTCGAGAAGGTACTTGTCGTCGAAGACAGCGACGCGGTTTTCCTTCACCGCCGCGGTCATCAGCAGCTGGATCCCCAGCAGCAGTACAGTGGAGGCTTCCTTGGCCGCACAGACCTCGGCGTGTCCGGTGGGAAAGACCTTTCCGTCATCGTCGCTTCCCGGCTCGGGGATGGCGGCGCGACCCCGGACGGCCATCTCATGCAGGACAATCGCCTGGGTCACCGCTGCCGCCACCGAGGGGCCAGTGCCCGGCACGTCGTCCGAGGCATGCGTCCACAAATGGTCGGCGACCGCATGCGCGTGCACCGGCCACGCGTCGGCGTGGTGCTGCAACTGCTGCTCAGCGGCCTCCACCGCCAGACCAGGCTCCGCGGTGTCCGGGTACAGCAGGCGGACGAACCCTTCGAGTGCTGCGCGCAGGTAGCCGAGACGGATCTGGTGCTGCTGCCACTCCTCCATCATCTCGGTCCAGACGGCGTCGAAGTCGAGGCCCGCTGAGCACATGCCGCCGCCGTCGTAGGACATGTCGAACGTCACCGTGCGCAGGCCCTGGGCGAGACGCAGCCACTTGTAGGCCGTGTCCCAGCCGTTCTGCGCCCCGGGGGCTCCTGTGACGGCGGAGGCATGCTCCACCCAGTCGGTGAGTTCACGGACATGGTCCTCGGGCTCGGACAGCGCGAGGGTGGACAGCGTTCGGTATGAGGGCAGGCAGGAGCCCTCCATCCGGATGGTGGTCATGGGTGGAGCGTGGCACACGGCACTGACAATCACTGCGGTGCCGAGAGCCGGAGCGAGGCTCAGGTGCTGGTGGTGCGCCGTACGAGCCTGTGGCCACGCAACTCCCGCTCGCAGCGAACGAGTTCGCGCTTCCATCCCTCTTCTGTGCCGATCAGGTGCGGGCTCTCGTAAAGACCGGCGCGGACCTCGGCGTCCGTGAGCCTCCGGTACTTGGGTGCGTCGGGATCATCCTCGGCAAGGAACTCGTGCTTGCGGTGCAGCAGGGGACGGTTGGTGGAGTCCGCGTACGAGGTGAAGGAGGACTTGAGGGTCTTCAGGTCGACGGCGTACGAGGCCGCGATTCGCGGGTGGGGATCCGCGTCGAACTCGGGATAGTCGAGCCAGCTGACCCCGCGGCCCTGATGGCGGAGCTTGACGACAGACCACTCGCCAGGACGGCCGGCGGCAATGCTCGCGCACTGCTCGTACAGGCGCAGCACGGCCGGGATCCGATGGAGTGCGCGGCGGTGAACGTACAGGGCGGTCGCGGTGAACTTGCCGGCGATCGATCCGTTCATCGCCCGGCGGACGTAGGCGTCGTCGCGCAGTTTGAACAGCAGTCGATCCGCTCGGTGGCACGCCTCGGTGTACGACGGGAAGAAGGCACGGATGTCCAGTTGAACTGGCAGGGGCAGACTACTGACCGGACCCCGGCCGTGAAACAGCTCCAGCGCGAGGAACTGCAGTGTGTCGAGGGCTCCGCGCTCGGCGCTTCGTTCTACCTTCGCGCGGTCGGCTTCCTGCTCGGCAAGGCGCCTGAGTTCAGCGGGGCGCAGGTGGCCAAGGAGGCTGATGATGGGCTGCGGCATTTCCTCCAGCTGAGGCATCCTGCCGCGCTGTTCGAGATGATCGACGACCGAGGCGATCGCCGAGGCGGTGTCCTCGGACGCCAGCCACCCCCCGTCAGGAGCGACCTGTCGGGCGAGGTAACTCAGGCGGGCCGCATCGTCCTTGAACGCGTAAACGATGCCGGGCGCCGCCGACACGCAGCGGACGCCGGTGGCCTCCTCGACGTAGTCGCGCAGCTCGCCAGCGGCGTAGAGGCGCTGGAAGGTGCGGCGCTGCGTGAGAATGCCGTCGCCGTACTCCGCGCCTTTGATCTGGTTGCGCTCCCACCTCAGCCGCGCGGACACGACCAGCACCGATTTAGCGAGGTCCCAGGCTCGAAGGAGCGTCTCGCGTCGTTCGACGGGATTCTCAATGACGTTCAGGACGTAGGTGAGAAGGACCACCTCGGCCGGCTCACGCCGCCCGTCCGGGAAGTGGACCGGGTCCCACCCCGCGGCGTCGAGGCCGAGGTGCTGCAATGCCCGTACATCGCCGCCACGTCCGCACCCGTAGTCCAGTACTCCCGTGTCGGGTTCCAGCTGGAGGTCGCCGACGGCGCGACGAGCCGGCAGCGAGAGGCCAACTCGGCCGATCGCGGTCTGATGCCTCTGGCTGCTCCACAGCTGCTGTGTCATCGGCGTCCCCTGATTCCACGGACAGGCCAGCATGCGACAGCACCGAACCTTAACTGACACCCGATCCGGCGACCCGGCTTACGCGGAGTCGCACCTCCCAGCTGACCTCGGATGACGCTGCTCTCGTCACGATTGCGGGCGTGGCGGGTCGTCCACATGACGACGCCGAGGGGTCTGCCCGTATTACGCCTGAAGCCAGCAGGAGGGCGCGACGGCCGCGCAGGTGACCCGGATCTCCGAAGAGGTGTGCCGCTCGCTTCAGCGCAGGGTGATGGGGCACTTGGGCACGCCGTTGGCGAGTAACCCGGCAATCAGGCCGAGGAGGCCGTCGGGATAGATCGTCTCTGGCGTCTCCCGCAGTTCTTGCAGCGTCCACCAGCGGTGGGCCTGGACGTTGTCGGGCTGAGTGGCTCGGGCCGGGTCGGCATCCGCGGGCTCAAGGTGGGCTAGAAAGTACCGCTCAACCTGCCGGACTGCCCGCCCGCCGACGGTTTGCTCCTGGCTGCGCTGGGCCAGCTGCGTGCCTAGCGCGACGTTCTTTTCATCGACGCCGAGTTCTTCGCGCAGTTCGCGGAGCGCGGCAGCAGCGTGGTCCTCCCCTGCCTCCAGGGCGCCGCCGGGGGTGGCCCAGTAGCTTCCGCCCTCGTCGTGGTGGTGCAGCAGCAGGACCCGCTGGGCATCGTCGAGGGCGACGACGCGGGCGGCTTCCCGCAAGGGTGGGCTGATCATGTCGGCCATTGTGGCGTTCAGGCCCTCTCTCGACGAGACGGTCCCCCACTCACACTGTGTTCTGATCTCGTGCCGGGAAGGGCGCGAGTGCGTGGGCAGGTGCGTGCAGCTCGGCCGCACGGAGGACGTCAACACCTGGCGCAGCCGGACAGAGCGAGGTGCCCGAATATCTCGGGATCCGGCCCCGTGTGGTTGCTACGGTCCCGTACATGACGCTGCCTGTGCCTCGTGCTGTTGATCTGCGCAGGGAATCGCTCGATGGAGTGCTGGACCGTGTGGAGCGGTCGCTGCAGGTGCGTCTCGATCGGGAGACGGTGGTGTGCAAGCGCCGTACGGTCGGGGCTCGGACGGACCGCGACAGCTGGGTGCGCGTCGAGCGGCGGGGGTTCGACCGGATCGGGGCCCAGGGGTGGAATGGCCCTGAATCCGCTGCTGTCCTGAGCGGAGTCGTCATGCCCTCGTGGTACGCAGGGTTCTCGTGGCGCGAGCCGGGTGAACCGGTGATGTGGCGGGCGGATGAGATGGAACTGGTCAACGCCGCGCCTGTCGGGCAAGCCGCTCTTGTGATCGAAGATCCTCGTCTCCCGGATGCGTGGTGGTCCGCGCTGAGCGCTTCCCTAGACGCGCTCGCTACCCAGTCCGCACCCCGTGTCGCCACGCCCAACACCGAAACCATCACGCAGGAACTGGTGACAAGAGCCCTCGGGGAAGTCTTTCCCGAGGTGACCGACACCATGGTGGAGGAGTGGCGGCCGGCCCATGCCGACCTGACGTGGGCGAACGTGACCGGACCGGAGTTCTGCATGATCGACTGGGAGGACTGGGGCATGGCGCCACGCGGACTGGACGCAGCCACGCTATGGGGCCATTCCCTCGCCGTCCCGGCCCTGGCGGAGCGTGTGTGGAGCGAACGTCGGCCGGACTTGGAGAGCAGGTCCGGCCTGCTGATGGCTCTGCTCTTCTGCGCGAAGGTCGCAGGGTCGCACGCGCACCCCGAGGATCCCCGGCTGGAGCCGGCCAGGAAGGAAGCTGCGCGGCTCATTGCTGAGCTTCACGACGCCGGCCAACGCCCCCGCGGCAGCCGCCCGCACTGACCGTCATCCGGCCTCTGGCCAACCGTCGAACGAAAGGATCGGGCCCCCATCCAGGTACCGCTGCACGGCGACCAGCGTCGTGTTCGTGAAGGGCTGCGGAAGGTCGTCCGGAGGCACCCAGGCGATGGTGTCGTGCTTGTGCGGTTCCGCATTGTGGGGAGTTCCGCTCCACCGGTCGGTATGGAAGATCAGGGCCATGAACATCCCCGGAACCTCCGCTCCCCAGGAGCCGTGGACGACGTGGACCAGGCGTAGGTCCGCCTCGGCGGCCACGACGCCCGTCTCCTCCTTCAGTTCCCGTACAGCGGTCGCGGTGATCGGTTCACGGGGCTCACCCTTGCCACTGGGGACGTCCCACTCGCCAGGCGCGAAATCCAAGTGCGCGCTCCGCCGCAGGACGAGGAGTCTGCCGCTGTCCGGATCCGTGACGAGAACAGCGGCGATGAGCCGCGTCGTCATCGGTTCGCTCTTCCACCGGGCTGCCGGCTGATTCGACTCAGTCAAATCGCCTTCCTCCAAACGATCTCGAGCTGTGGGCGCGATACACCCAGCACAGGGGATCGGTCAGTCTGCCGCAGCAGCCGTTTGGGCCGCCTCGATTTTTTCGCGCTCGGGTCTTGTTGAGACCCTGGGGCGGGCTCGTGGCGTCTATCACGTCGTGCTGATAACGAAGTTGATCGCGGAGGAGACATCGCCGGCAACATGAGTAGGTCGGTAGGCGTCCTGGAGCCACCGCCGCCCACCCGACACCCACACGCTTCGAAGACCGAGCGCATTCGCGCCCGCGATGTCGGCGTGCGGTGAATCACCGATGATCCATCCGCCAACGAGGGGAGCTCCGACGGCTTCCGCCGCCGCGTGGAAGATCTCCGGGCCCGGCTTCACATGCCCGACGTGTTCGGAGATCACCCAGCCCTGGACGAGCCGGTCAAGCCCCGTGTTGCGGATCTTCGCTTCCTGCTGCACGGTCCGGCCGTTGGTGACGATCACGCAGGTCCAGCCGCGGGACAGCGCCTTGGCGAGCGCCTCGCGAGTGGTCCCGGCCAGTACGACGCGATCAGCCGCGCCACGGTCAAAAAGAGTCCGGATAGCACTCTCAGGAAGCGCCGCCCCATAGCGGTCCGCCATGGCCTCGGCGACAGCGGGTTTGGGTGTGTAGCCGCTCGCGTCGAGGGTCATCAGCCAGTCGATGTCGGTTTCAGGCAGCGCATGCTCCGCCAGGAGAGCGGTCGCCGCGGCCCTGAAGGCGGCGTCGCGGTCTACCAATGTGTTGTCGAGATCCAGCATCAGCAGCTGCATGAGCGGCAGTAGACCACGAGCCATAGCCTCCGGGCAGGTGGGTTTCCCTGCCGCAAACCGCGTGATCTCAAGATGAACCAACGTAGGTGGTCGCGCCCGGACTGGCCTTCGAACCGGACCGACGTCAGTGCGAGAGCCGGGCATCCACGAGTAGGCGCACACGATGAACGCTCCGTACCGGAGTCACTCGACGAGTTCGGCCGGGGCCTGCCTCCGGGCGCTTGACCCTGCCCCGACACATCGGCTCGGGCCCGCACGACGAGTACGGCCTAGCCGCCGCACCGTCGACTGACCAGCATCGGTCGGCGCGGTCGGTGACGGCTTCGGTCCCCTCCGGTCCCCGATGGCTCAGGGAGGGTGCGGGCTGGCATCGCAGGCCGCCCGGCACCCGAAGCACCGCTGACGATTGCGGCGAGCTGATGACGGCTCGGGCAGGTGAACGCAGCCTGCTTCGAAGCGGGGCAACATAGCGCGGGATCGCCGGTTGGCCAAACCGGCGATCCCGCGCATCATTGGTGATCCACCGCCATTACCTGCCCGTACGTCGGAAGGCACGATCACCACAACATCCGCAGCAGCCCAGCCCCGTACGCCCTCACGTCACAAACACACCGGACGGCTACGCCGCCGCGTAGCTGGCGCGGAAGAGGTCCACGGCCCGCTCCATGTCCCGCTCGGATCGCAACTGCACCTCCAGGTCGCCCGTGCCGTGGTGGCCGAGCCCCGTCACATCCCGAGTGAAGCCAGGTATGAGGTCGACCTCCTTCGGGTCGGCCTTGAGATAGACGAGGAGCTTGGTCTTCTGCGGCGGGCAAACGCAGGCGAAGTTCCGCAGGCGCTGATACGCCCGGTACTGCTTGCGCTGCACCCGGCTGACGCCGTCCCCGAGGCCGAGCAGCACTTCATCAACCGCCTCCGCCAGCTCCGCCAGCGCACCGCCCTGCTCTCGGGCGGGTGGCAGCCCGGCCGCGCTCCGGCGAACCCGCCGCGCGGCCGGCGTCCGCCCGGTGACGGAAGCCACGGTCTCAAGTCCAATCAGGTCCTTGCCGAAGAACCGGTAGCGGACCAGGTCGATGCTGCGCCTGTGCTCGCGTACGGCGTGCCCGTCGTAGCGGGTGAAATCGCCGGCGACACAGATCAGCCGGGGTGCGCTCCACAGCACCTGGGACGCGGCCGATACCCCGAGCCGGTCGCGGACCAGGTTCCGGAAGGCGTCCTTGTGTGCCATCAGCCACGCCATGTAATACAGGCCCTGATTGATCACGCCGGCCGCGGTGCCGCGCTTGAACTCCACGACCACCGGCGCCCCGTTCTCATCGAGCCCCAGCGAATCGATCCGGCCGCCGTCAGCACAGTCGATGACGTACTCGCTCGCCAGGAACCGCACCCCCAGCATCGTCTCCATGTGCGCCTCGACGAGGCCCTGCACATCCGCCTCGACCTCGGCAAGACGCGGCGCGACCTCCGTCACGCCGCCATTCGTCGTGTGGAACAGCTTCAGGCCCGACACCTTCCCCTCCTCGGCTCGAAGATCGAGAACGCAGGAGAGGGGTAGATCTATTTCCGCGCGGGCGCACCGAACAGTGAGGAGACGTGAGACGGTGACCACCTGGCACAGTCGGGAACCCCTGCATCCCATCCATCCCAGAGGTGCCTTCATCCCACATACGTCCCACAAAACCCCTGACAGCGTGTCAGTGAGGAAGAAAGTGGCAGGTCAAAGCACCTGCCGACGAGATACGCCAGGCGCCTTCTAAGCGCTTGGCCGCAGGTTCGAGTCCTGCCGGGGGCGCCCATCCCCGCCCTCCCGTCCGGGAGGGCTTTTTTGCTGTTCAGGTCACGTGCGGCCCGATACAGAAGAGCGCCGTCACATGTCGACCGCGCTCGCGGGGTTCGGGCTCGCGTGCCGTTGTGGGCGGGGGCCTGCGGCCACCGGGCAGGCCGCACAGCTCATGAATTCGGCAGCGGACCGAGTCGAGTGCTGAAAAGCTGGCCTGCGTGCTGTTGACCGGCCTCGAGGGAGACTCGTACCTGGTGATCGGCGGCCAGCGGGTCCTGCCCCTGTGGGAGGGCGGGGACGATGCGCTGACCGCGTTGTTCACCGAGGTGGAACAGCGATGAGGGGACGGGCACAGCCACGAGGGGGTCCCCGAGGTCTTCTACGCCACGACGGTGGAGTCGCTGCGGGAGCGACTGCAGGTGCAAGACTTCACTGCCGCCCAGGCCCGCAGAAGATTCGCCGAGCGACTCGCAAGTTGGGCCCGCGATCCCGTCCATGGAGACCGATGGTCCGGCGAGGCGCCGGACGAACGCATGGTCGAGGACGAGATTCGCCAACGGTTGGCCGACGTGGGTGCGCCGTTTTGGGAAAACGTGCCGGATTCACACCCGCTGAATGCACTGTTTCGGGAGGACGAGGACTTCCGCAGTCTGACCCGCCTGCTCTTGGAGTGCGCACCCGAGCCACAGGCCGAGGTGCGCCTGGATCTGACCGAGATCGCTCAAGTGCATTTTGGCCCCCGCCACCCGGTGGCAAGCAGTGCGCGTGCCGCTCAACTGGACAGGCTCGACAGGGACGCGCCGCTGCTGGTTCTCACAGAAGGAACCACTGACGCACGCCTCTTGGCCGCCGGCATGGAGGTGACCCACCCGTACCTGAATGGATTCGTGACGTTCTTCGACTTCGCGACGCCGGGAGCGGAGGGAGGAGTCGCGCAGCTGGCAAAGACCGTGTCGGCTTTCGCGGCAGCCGGCGTTGCCAATCGGTTCGTCGCCCTGGCTGACAACGACACCGAAAGCCACGCCGGGCTGGCAAAACTGAAGTCGCAGCCTCTACCGGAGCGATGTCGCGTACTGCACTACCCGTCGCTGCCGTTCCTTCGGACCTACCCCACTCTCGGTCCCTACACCGATGAACCGGTCCTGACGGACATCAACGGAACGGCCGGCTCGTTGGAGATGTATCTGGGAAGGGACGCCCTTCAGGGAGACGCCGACCGCCTGTTGCCCGTGCAGTGGCGATCGTGGAATCCCAGGCTGAGGCGCTATCAGGGAAGTCTGATCGATGCCGACAAACAGGCGGTCCAAGAGCGCTTTCGGCGCAAGGTGGAGGCCCATCGGGCTGGTGACGCCACCGGCGATGAGGACTGGAGCGGAATCCGGGCCATCATCGACACCATCGTCAACGCCTTCGAATGACTACCTTTTGCCGGTCGGACGAAGGCCCGCGTACTCGCGCGGCACGGTGCGGTCGGGCCACAAGCGCGTTGTCGGGGCGGGCGATGTCGCCGGCGGCATTCTTGGGAATACCGCTCCGCCCTGGGCCATTGAATGGCACGGCCCGGTCGATGTGCATCCAGCCGGCGCGAGGCCGCCCGAGCCCTGTCCGAGCGAGGAAGTGCGGTGATCACGCGATGAAAGCGGTGCGGTTCCATACGTACGGCGGGATCGATGTGCTGCGGGTGGAGGAGGTGACGCGGCCCGCGCCCGGCCCCGGGCAAGTGCTGGTCGAGGTCCGCGCGGCCGGGATCCAACCGGGCGAGGTGATGATCCGCGAGGGCGCTCGGCACGACCGCTGGCCGGCGACGTTCCCGTCCGGGCAGGGCAGCGACCTTGCCGGAGTCGTGGTGGAGATCGGCACGCAAGCACGCGGTTTCGGAGTGGGCGATGAGGTCCTGGGGTTCACTCACAATCGGGCGAGCCACGCGGAGTTGGTCGTGGTCGACGACGTGAATCTGGTGTCGCGTCCCGCGGGGCTCTCCTGGGACGTGGCCGGTTCGCTGTACGTGGCGGGCACGACCGCATACGCCACCGTGTTCGCGGTGGACCCCGAACCGGCCGACACGGTCGTGGTGTCCGGTGCGGCGGGCGGTGTCGGATCCCTTGCCGTCCAGCTCGCGCGGCGGCGCGGCGCAACGGTGATCGGGCTGGCGAGCGAGCGGAACCACGCCTGGTTGAAGGAGCACGGTGTCGTCCCGGTCACGTACGGGGAGGGCGTGGCCGAACGGATCCGGCAGGCCTCCGGCGGGAACGTCGACGCGTTCATCGACACGTTCGGCGACGGCTACGTGGACCTGGCGGTGGAGCTGGGCGTGCGCCCCGAGCGGATCAACACGATCCGCGATTGGCAGGCCGCGGCCAGAATCGGTGCGCGAACCTACGGAGAAGGCTCGGCGGCGAGCGCGGTCGTGCTCGGCGAGTTGGCCCGGCTTGCCGCTCGCGACGAGCTGGATGTGCCGATCGCCCGCACCTACCCGCTGGAACAGGTGCGCGACGCGTTCCGCGAGCTGGAACGACGGCAGACCCACGGCAAGATCGTGCTCCGGCCGTAGCTCCCACTGTCCGGGGCGACCATCGAGCGGGCGCCCCGGAGGCCGACCGCTGCAGCAGCAGTCCGAACAGGCTCACCGTGCCCGCGTAGAGCCCCACCACACACCCCGTCAGGCCGAGGCGAGGAAAGGCAGAGCGACCACCAGAAACGAGATCAGCCCCTGGGGATGCCGTTCCGGGCGGGGGTACGAACCGGTCGGCAGCACGAACGCAGTGGTCGCCAGGCCCATGGCCACCGTGCCGATCCACAGCGTCCACGCGATCCGCTTCCTCGCAGGATGTTCCGCCGCACCCTCGGCCGCCCCCGCCGGTCCGCTCATCCCCACCCCACGGCCTTGCGGCGCTGTACTCCGTCGTCCGGGCACAGTTCGCCGTTCCCCCGCTGCTCCTGCCGAATTTCCCCTGATCAAGAGCTTGTTCGTCACCGTAGCGAGACGGCTGCCGACCGCGTCGCGGGAGTTCGTGACCGACAGAGAGTGACCGCTGTTGTCCCGGACGTGCACGAGGATGCGCGCTGAGCGGACCCAGGATCCAAGTTGGCTCGAACTCGTCGGAGAGCCCATCCGCGCGGGTCGGTGTCCACAGCCCCAGGACGCGAAACAGCATGGCGTGTCCGCCTGGCCCAGCCGCTGACCGGTTGGGAATCGAACGACGGCCCCCGCGACGGAATGCGCCGCCCAGAAGCGGGTGCATCCACCCACACCCACCCTTGACCAGCCCATGGTCCCCCCATGGACCACCGGTCGGAAACGAGCCACGCCTCGGTCACCCGGTGTTGGCCCGCGGCGGAAACGATGCGGCGGATCGTTCGATCCCCTCCCACAGGCCGCAACTCCGGACACGGCCTCCCCGCCCGACGAAACGACGGCCCACCCATGAAGCGACGACCCATGAGACGCCTCTCCCCCGGTCTTGCCCCCGGCGTCACCCCCGCCCTCGCCCTCGCCCTGTGCGCCCTCCTCTCCGGCGCGCTGCCCGCCCACGCCGCAAGCCACTCGACCAGGCATTCGACCGGCGGCTCGACAGGCAATTCGGCCGACGGGCACCGCGACAGCTACGGGACAAAGGCGTCGTACGAACCCGGCCAGAACCCGCGCACATACCAAGCCGCGCCCCGGGGATTCGAGCCGGTGTTCACGGAGAACGTCTCCCGGCACGGGTCCCGTGCCGCGACCGACAGCGAGGACGGGGACCTCGTCCTCAAGCTGTGGGACCGGGCGGCGAGCGAGGGGCAGCTGACCGAGGCGGGCAAGGAGTTCGGGCCCCAGGTGCGGGCGCTGCTCGACGCCATGGCCGAGGTCGGGTACGGAAACCTGAGCGGGCGCGGCAGGCAGGAGATACAGGAGACCGCCGTACGCATGGAGAAGCGGCTCCCGGGACTCTTCGCGCACATCGCGAAGGACGGCGAGCCGATCGACGTCGTCAGCTCCGGACAGGGCCGCGCGGTGGACAGCGCGGGCGAGTTCGCGACCGCGCTCACCAAGGCCGACCCCGCGCTGAAGCCGCTGATCGGGCCCGCCCGCGCCGACGAGGATCTGCTCTACTTCCACAAGGCCGCCGGGGGCGCCGCGTACCGCGACTACATCGACAACGACAAGCGGCTCGCGGACACCCTCAAGAGCGTCACCGACCAGCCGGCCACGCACCGCGCCGCCGTGAACGTACTGAAGAAGATCTTCAGGCCCGCGTTCGTCGCGCGAATCTCCGCGGGCGAGTTCTCGGACATCGGCAGCGACGTCGACGCGGCCGAGGCGGTCTACAACCTCTACGGGATCGCCCCCGCAATGAGCGCCGAGAGCCCCGGCGGCCGCGGCTGGCACATGGAGCGGTACATCGCGCCGCGCGACACCGCCTGGTTCGGGTATCTGAGCGACGCCGAGGACTTCTACGAGAAGGGCCCCGGATTCGCCGACAGCGACATCACCTACAAGATGGCCGGTGTCCTGCTCGACGACTTCTTCAAGAAGGCCGAGGCCAGGCGGGCCGGCACCAGCGACCTCGGCGCGGAACTGCGCTTCACCCACGCCGAGGAGATCATCCCGCTGGCCGCGCTGATGGGCCTGCCGGGCAGTACGAAGCCGGTGACCGCCCAGCACCCGTACACCTACGCCGGCAACCCCTGGCGCGGCGCGTCCGTGGCGCCGATGGCCGCGAACATCCAGTGGGACGTGTTCCGCAAGGGCCACACCTATCTCGTACGCATGCTCTACAACGAGAAGGAGACCGCGTTCAAGCAGGGCTGCCGCCCGGTGGCCAAGGGCAGCACGTTCTACGAGCTGAACGAACTGGAGCGCTGCTTCGGACGTACGCACCCGACGTCCTGAAGGCCGGGCGAGCCCCACTAATCTGTCCGCCATGAACGCATCGGGGGACATGGTCGACGGGCGGTTCGAGCTGCTCGCACGGCTCGGCAGCGGCGGTATGGGGACGGTGTGGCGGGCCCGCGACAGCGTGCTGCACCGGGAGGTCGCCCTCAAGGCCGTCCGGCACGACGCGGCGGCCTCCCACTCCGTCCGTGAGCGGGTGCTGCGCGAGGCGCGGGCGCTCGCCCGGATCAGCCACCCGAACGTCGTGATGATCCACCACATCATCGACGACGACCCGCACCCCTGGCTCGTCATGGAACTGGTGGACGGCGTCTCGCTCCAGGAGCGGCTGGCCGACGGCCCGTTGGCCCCCTCGGAGGCCGCCCCGCTCGGCCGCCAGGTGCTCGCCGCCCTGCGTGCGGCGGTCGCGGCGGGCATCCAGCACCGGGACGTCAAACCCGCCAACATCCTGCTGCGCGCCGACGGCTCCGCCGTACTCACCGACTTCGGAATCGCCGCCCTCCAGGGGTCGACCGCGCTGACGGCGACCGGCGAACTCATCGGCTCCCCCGAGTACATCGCCCCGGAGCGGATCCGCGGCAACGACGACGACCCGGCGTCCGACCTCTGGTCCCTGGGACTCGTCCTGTACGTCTGCGTGGAGGGCGTCAGCCCGCTGCGCCGCGGCACCACCCTGGGTACCCTCGCCGCCGTCCTCGACGAGGCCGTACCGCCGCCGGTGCGCTCCGGCCCGCTCTCACCCGTGCTCCAGGCCCTGCTCGTACGGGATCCGGCGGCCCGCCCCGACGCGGCGCGGCTGGACGCGATGCTCGCGCAGGTCGAGTCGGGTACGACTCCGGACTGGTCGCTGCCGACGGCCACGGCCCCGC
>NZ_JAPWHT010000244.1:0-15341 GCF_027270795.1 Streptomyces sp. ActVer | reverse complement strand
CACAGCGCGCCGTGCTCGCCGGCCAGGGACAGGGCCCGCGCGGCGGCGGCGACGCGCGGGGCGGCACCGCGGGCGTGGAGGGCCGTAAGGATCCGGTGGTCCAGGTCGGGGCGGTCGTCGTGGTGGTCGTCGTGGTGGTCCATGTGGACTCACTGTTCACGTCAACACGGCAGGAACTCCGGCAATATTGAGCGACATCCCATTAATCACCCATTTCGGGGAGAGTGAGGATGTTAGGGAACTAACGGTTACTTTCGGGCGATACGGTCGCGGGCATGCCTGCCGACACGGTTTCCGTCACGGGGTGGGGCCGCACCGCCCCCACCACCGCCCGTCTGATCCGCCTTCGTTCGTACGAGGAGGCCGCGGCGGCCGTCCGGGAGTGCGGGGCCCGCGGAGGCATCCCACGAGGCCTGGGACGGGCCTACGGGGACGCGGCGCAGAACGCGGGCGGGGCCGTGTTCGACATGACGGGCCTGGACCGCGTCCACGCGATCGACGCCGACGGGGGGACCGTGCTGTGCGACGCGGGCGTCTCGTTGCACCGCCTCATGGAAGTCCTGCTGCCACTGGGCTGGTTCGTGCCGGTGACGCCCGGGACCCGCTATGTGACGGTCGGCGGGGCGATCGGCGCGGACATCCACGGCAAGAACCACCACGTGTCCGGCTCGTTCGCCCGCCATGTGCTCTCCTTCGAACTGCTGACCGCGGACGGCGAGATCCGTACGGTGAGTCGCGGCACGCCCCTCTTCGACGCCACGGCGGGCGGGATGGGCCTGACCGGTGTCATCCTCACGGCCACCCTCCGGCTGCAGCCCGTGGCGACCTCGTTGATGTCGGTCGACACGGAACGCGCCACGGACCTGGACGACTTGATGGCCCGCCTGACGGCCACCGACCACCGCTACCGCTACTCGGTCGCCTGGATCGACCTGCTGGCCCGCGGCGCGTCGATGGGGCGTTCGGTGCTGACCCGGGGCGATCACGCTCCCCTGGAGGCGCTGGCGGACCGCACGCGCGCACGTAGAGCCCCTTTGGAGTTCCGTCCCGGCAGCCTGCCCGCCGCCCCCGCCTGGCTGCCCGAGGGGCTGCTCGGCCGGACGACGGTCGGCCTCTTCAACGAGCTCTGGTACCGCAGGGCGCCCCGCGCGCGCAGCGGCGAACTGCAGCGGATCTCCACCTTCTTCCACCCCCTCGACGGCGTGCCGCACTGGAACCGCGTCTACGGGCGCGGCGGTTTCGTGCAGTACCAGTTCGTCGTCGGATACGGCCAGGAGGACGCCCTGCGCCGGATCGTGCACCGCATCTCACAGCGTCGCTGCCCCTCCTTCCTCGCCGTCCTGAAGCGCTTCGGGGAGGGCGATCCGGGCTGGCTGTCCTTCCCGATGCCCGGCTGGACCCTCGCCCTGGACATCCCAGCGAACCTGCCGGGCCTCGGCGGCTTCCTGGACGAGCTGGACGAGGAGGTCACCGCTGCCGCCGGGCGTGTCTACCTCGCCAAGGACTCCCGGCTGCGGCCCGAGCTGCTCTCGGAGATGTATCCGCGGATGGGCGATTTCCGGGCGCTGCGCGAGGAGTTGGACCCGCGTTCCGTCTTCACCTCGGACCTGTCCCGGCGCCTCGGGCTCTGAGGCGAGCCGCTCGGTGAGTTCGGTTTTCCCACTCTCTCTATAGGAGTTCGGTTTCATGAAGGACGCCTTCGGTGCCCCCCAGTCCATGCTCGTTCTCGGCGGCACGTCCGAGATCGCGCTGGCCACCGCGCGGCGGCTGATCGCCCGCCGGACCCGCACGGTGTGGCTCGCCGGCCGCCCCTCGCCCGCCCTGGAGTCGGCCGCCGCCGACCTGCGCGTCCTCGGCGCGGACGTCCGTACGGTCGCCTTCGACGCGCTCGACCCCGACGCCCACGAGATCACCCTCGGCAAGGTCTTCGCCGAGGGCGACATCGACCTCGTACTGCTCGCGTTCGGTGTCCTCGGCGACCAGTCGCGCGACGAGAACGAGCCCGGCTCGGCGGTCCGGGTCGCGCAGACCAACTACACGGGCGCGGTGTCGTCGGGGCTGGTGTGCGCGCGGGCCCTCCAGACCCAGGGACACGGCTCCCTGGTCGTGCTCTCCTCGGTGGCCGGCGAGCGCGCCCGCCGCGCCAACTTCATCTACGGCTCCAGCAAGGCGGGCCTCGACGCCTTCGCCCAGGGCCTGGGCGACGCCCTGCACGGCACGGGCGTCCACGTGATGGTCGTACGCCCCGGCTTCGTCCGCACCAGGATGACGACGGGCCTGCCCGAGGCCCCTCTCGCGACGACCCCCGAGGCGGTCGCCACGGCCATCGAGACGGGCCTGCGCCGACGCTCCGAGACGGTGTGGGTACCGGGGGCACTGCGGCTGGTCATGTCGGCCCTGAGGCACGTACCGAGGGCGGTGTTCCGCCGCCTGCCGATCTAGGGGGCGGCGCTCGGGGGCGCCCCGTAAGGGGCGCGGGGAACTGCGCGACAAGCCCCCACCGGCCCGCACTCCGAACACTGCCCCGCCCCCGCCCCGCTCCCCGCGGAGCGCTACCGCTTGAGCGACACGATCACGGACTTGCTCATCGGATTCCCGCTCTGGTTCACCTGGACGTGCCCCACCCCGAGAACCCGGTCGGTGCCAGGCACGACCTCCACCGCCGACAACCACAACGACTGCCGGGAAGTCGCCCGCACCCCACCCTCGCTGGGCAACCGAGGCCGCTTGATCTTCGTACAGGCACCATCGCTGTCGACGTACCGATTGCCGTCCAGGAACAGCCCGCGCGTGCCGTCGACCGCCATGGGGACGCACCCGGCGCAGTCACCCTCGGCGTCGGGCGCCTTGGCCCAGCCCGAGCCGTCCCAGCGGAGCCGTACGGGCTCCTCCTGGGGTTCGTCCTCCACCTCGCCGTGGTTGAAGCTGTGCATGCCGTACGCGCGGACGTCGTCGGCGGCGAGAGCGAGGACGTCGTCGATCGAGGCGCCGGGTTCGGGCGGCACCGGCTCGGGGAAGCGGTAGGCGGGGGTCTCCGTCAGCTGCCAGGAGGAGCCGTCCCAGCGCACGGCCGCGGGCTGTGTGAACTCTCCGCCGTCACTGCCGTCGCCCGTCTCGCGGTGGCCGACGGCCCACAGGTCGTCGGCCGCGACGCCGTCGAGCGAGACGACGGTGGCGGGCAGGGTCGAGGTGCTCCACCGGGTGCCGTCCCAGTGGTGGATCCGCGACTCGCCGCCCAGGGCCCAGACGTCGTCGGCCGCTAAGGCCTTCATGTCGACGAGCCGGCCGCCGTCGCCCGGCAGCTCCGGGAGCGCGGTCCAGCGCGTGCCGTCCCAGCGGACCGTCCGTGGCCCTGCCAGGGTCGGCTGCGAGGCCGTCAGCAGGAACCCGTCCGGGCCCAGGGAGTCGAAGCGGGCCTCGTGGACGGTGGAACCGAGCGCGGCGGGCATCGGCTGCCGCTGCCGGCGCGTGCCGTCGTGGTGGAGCAGAAACCCGTCGTCGGGTGACGGATTCTCACTGACCGTGGCAGTGACGGTGCCCACTGCCCAGATGTCGTCGTCGGCCGTCGCGATCACGTCCGACAGCTCGCTCTCGTCGTCGAGGATCTCGTCGTAGGCCCAGGTCGGCCCGGACGTCCCACCGGCCTCCGGTGAGGGCGACGAGGGCTGCTTCGCCCTGCCGTCGTCGCCGTCGGCCTCCGTACCGCATCCGGCCAGCCCTAGGCCCAGCACGGCGAGCCCCGTCACGATCCTGCGCATGACCCCCTGAACGTCCGACTCCCCGCTCGCCCGGCCCGTGGGCCGTCCGGTCGGTGGGCTGTCCGCCGACGGGCCGGCCAGTCGGCGCGCTGTCCGCTCAGCGGGCCGGGAGCGGGCCACGCTCCGCGCGGGCGGCCTGCGGCGGTACGACCGCGCCCCCGAAGACGTAGTCACGCAGCCTGCGCCACACGCCGTCGGCCCCCTGCTCGTAGAGCGCGAAGCCGGTGCACGGCCAGTCGGCCGCGTACTCCGCAAGCTCCTCGAACGCCCGGTCCATCGCCTCGTCGTCGATGCCGTGCGCCACCGTCACATGCGGGTGGTACGGGAACTGCAGCTCGCGCGCCACGGGCCCGGACGCGTCCCTGACCTGCTTCTGCAGCCAGGTGCAGGCCTCGGCCCCCTCGACGACCTGCACGAACACGACGGGCGACAGCGGGCGGAAGGTCCCCGTGCCCGACAGGCGCATCAGGAAGGGCCGGCCGACGGCCGCGACCTCGACGAGATGCGCCTCGATCGCGGGGAGCGCCGACTCGTCGACCTCGGTCGGCGGCAGCAGTGTGACGTGCGTGGGAATGCCGGAAGCCGCGGGGTCGCCGAAGCCCGCGCGCCGCTCCTGGAGCAGGCTGCCGTGTGGCTCCGGGACCGCGATCGACACACCGATCGTTACGGTCCCCACGTCGTCTCCTGTCGTTGTGTTGATGTTCTGTCGTGTTTATGTAGTTCTCGGGCAGAGGTTGCTGCCGGTTCGGCTATCGACTGTACGGCCGTACGGCCCCGTTCCGGTTGTCGTACCGGTGTTGTCCTGGTCTCGTACTGGCTGTTGTCCCGGTTGTCGGCCCGGTTGTCGTCCCGACGGTCAGTGCTTCGCCGGCAGGAAACCCACTCTGTCGTACGTCTGGGAGAGGGTCTCCGCGGCGACGGCGCGGGCCTTCTCGGCCCCCTTGGCCAGGATCGAGTCGAGCGTCTCCGGGTCGTCCAGATACTGCTGGGTACGCTCCCGGAACGGCGTCACGAAGTCGACCATGACCTCGGCGAGGTCAGTCTTCAGCGCACCGTAGCCCTTGCCGACGTACTTCTGCTCCAGTTCCGCGATACCGGTCCCGGTGAGGGTGGAGTAGATGGTCAGCAGGTTGCTGACGCCGGGCTTGTTCTCGACGTCGTACCTGATCACCGTGTCCGTGTCGGTGACCGCGCTCCTGACCTTCTTGGCGGTGACCTTCGGCTCGTCGAGAAGGTTGATGAGGCCCTTCGGAGTCGACGCCGACTTGCTCATCTTGATCGCCGGGTCCTGGAGATCGAAGATCTTCGCCGTCTCCTTGAGGATGTACGGCTTCGGAACGGTGAACGTCTGCCCGAAGCGGCCGTTGAAGCGCTCGGCGAGGTCGCGCGTCAGCTCGATGTGCTGGCGCTGGTCCTCACCCACCGGAACCTCGTTGGCCTGGTACAGCAGGATGTCCGCGACCTGCAGGATCGGGTACGTGAAGAGGCCGACCGAGGCGCGCTCGGCACCCTGCTTGGCGGACTTGTCCTTGAACTGGGTCATGCGGGATGCCTCGCCGAAGCCGGTGAGGCAGTTCATGATCCAGGCGAGCTGTGCGTGCTCGGGGACATGGCTCTGGACGAAGAGCGTGCAGCGCTCCGGGTCGAGACCGGCGGCCAGCAGCTGGGCGGTGGCGAGCCGGGTGTTGGCGCGGAGGTCCGCGGGGTCCTGCGGAATGGTGATCGCGTGCAGGTCGACGACCATGTAGAACGCGTCGTGGGACTCCTGCAGGGCCACCCACTGGCGGACGGCGCCGAGGTAGTTGCCGAGGTGGAACGAGCCTGCGGTGGGCTGGATTCCAGAAAGCACGCGGGGACGGTCTGAAGCCATGCTCACCATTCTCTCAGGTGTCAGGGGCCGTTCCGGAACTGGTCGGAAACAGATGTGACACGGGTGGGAACCGATCCGCCTCCGGCGGTGTAACAAGAGCGTGAGGACGCGGGAGGGGGGCCGCATCGTCGATGAGGCCGCGGTGATCGCACGCGTGCGCGCCGGAGAGCCGGAGGCGTATGCGGAGCTGGTGCGTGCCCATACGGGCCTCGCGCTCAGGGCGGCCGCGGCACTGGGGGCGGGTGCGGACGCGGAGGACGTGGTGCAGCAGGCCTTCTTCAAGGCCTACTGCTCCTTGGGGCGCTTTCGGGACGGCGCGGCGTTCAAGCCATGGCTGCTCTCGATCGTCGCCAATGAGACGAGGAACACAGTGCGGACGGCGGTGCGCCAGCGGACGCTGGCCGGCCGTGAGGCCGCCCTCGTGGAGGCCGAGCCGCTGATACCGGAATCGGCGGATCCGGCGGCCGCGGCCCTGGAGGTCGAGCGCCGGACTGCCCTGCTGACCGCCCTGGAAGGGCTGGGCGAGGACCACCGGCTGGTCGTCACCTACCGCTATCTGCTGGAGATGGACGAGTCGGAGACCGCCCAGGCCCTGGGCTGGCCGCGGGGGACGGTGAAATCCCGGCTCAACCGCGCCCTGCGGAAGCTCGGCAGACTGCTGCCGGAGTTCGAGCCGCGGGAGGGTTCCAGGGGGTCGGAGGCTTCGGGGAATGCGGGAGATGCGGAGGGCCTGGGCGGCCCGAGAGGTCGGAAGACGCGGGGAGGAGGTGAAGAGCGTGAGTGACTCCGACGAGTCGTACGAGGCGGGGGGCGCGGGGTCGTCCGGTGACCGGGGCCGTGGTGAGGGCCGGCATGAGGACGGGCGCGGGCATGGGCCTGGGCAGGGGGATGGGCACGGGGAGGGTGTCTCCCGGTTGCCCGAGGAGCTGCGGGCGCTCGGGCGGTCGCTGGACCGGCCCGGCGCGGCGGGCGGTGAGTCGATGGTCGAGCGGGTGCTGGAGCAGATACTCACCGAGCACGTGCCGGTACCCGTGGCCGAGCCGCCGGGCCTCGCGGAGCGGCTGAGGGCGGTGCGCCGCTGGGCCCGGGCGCGTCGGCGCGCGCTGGCCGCGGGGCTGTGCGGTCTGCTGACGGTCCTCGTGCTCACGCCTCCGGTGCGCGCCGCGGTCGTCGAGTGGTTCGACTTCGGCGGGGTGGAGGTGCGGTACGACCCGTCGGCGACGCCTTCGCACGGGGCCGAGGTGCCCGGCTGCGGCGGCCCGTCCCTCACTCTCGCCGAGGCCGAGCGGCGGGCGGGCTTCGCGCCCCTCACACCCCCTGCTCTGGGGACCCCGGAGGCGGTGACGGTGACCCGCGAGCCGAAGGGGCGGTTCCTGATCACCCTGTGCTGGCGCGAGCAGGGGCGCACGGTCCGGCTGGACGAGTATCCGGCGGTGCTGAGTCCCGGGTTCACCAAGTTCGTGAGGGAGCAGCCGGAGTATGTGCCGCTGGGCAAGGACGCGGACTTCGTCGAGCGTACGGCGCTGTGGTTTCCGGACCCTCATCTCCTGCGCCTCTGGCTGATGGACGGGGACGGGGAGTTCACCCACTCCACCCGGACCGCGGGACCCACGCTGCTGTGGGTGCACGGGGGCGACCTGACACTCCGGCTGGAGGGTGTGGCGTCCAGGGCACGGGCGGTGGAGATCGCGAAGTCGCTGGACTAGCGGGCCTGTTGGCCAGGACGGGGCGGGGCGGGCGGAGCGATGTGGGGCAGGGCGGCGCGGCGCGGCGGCCCGGCGCGGATGTCTCGAAATTTTGGTCGGTGTCGAGTGGGAACCCCGGCGGGTCGAGCGGTGTACCAGAAGTGACACGCGGGTGCGGGCGGACCGCACCGGAGCCGATTGGGGGGTGTCGGGATGCGCAGGGTTCGTGCACGGGTGACGGGGAGCCGGGGTTGGGCGGCGGTCTCGGGCTGGGCGATGGCGCTCGGCCTGGTGGTGCTGTGCGCGCCCACGGCGACGGCCGGCGGTCCGACGAGTGTGCTGGTGGTCTCGCCGGAGAGCGGCCAGAGCACAGCGCTCTACAACTCGAAGGAGGAGTATGGGGAGTTGGAGCGCCTCCTCGGACAGCCGGGCAGCGGCACCCGCGAGGAGCCGCCCGGGCTGGGCGTGGGCAGCGGCCGGCAGATCAATGTCACCTGGATGCTCCATGACGTCTCGCCCTGGCGGGTCGACCGCGTCTACCCGGAGACACCGCGCACCAAGGACGTCTGGATACACACGGCGGCCAACGTTCCGAAGTCCATGAACGGCTACTGGCACAAGGCCGAGCAACCGGCGGCGGTGCGCGCACTGTTGAAGAAGCTCGGCGTGATGGGTGAATCCTCGTCCGGCGCGGGCGCGGGGGCCATCTATCCGGCGCCCTGGGAGACGGCGGAGGGTGCCGCTTCCGGGTCCGCACCCGAGTCCGAGTCCGGGTCCGGGTCCGGGTCCACAGAGCAGTCCGGCACGGCTGGGGCCGCCGCGGCGGCGGGCGATGACACCGATTGGTGGTGGGCGATACCTGGGCTGGTGACGGGGGCTGTGCTGGCCCTGGGGCTGCGGCCGTTCGTCGGGCGGTTGCCGGGAGTTCGGGAGTTGAGCCGTCGGCGGCGGGTTCGGGTGCGGGAGGCGGGCCCTCGGCAGGAGCTGAGGGACGTCTGAGAGGGGCTCTGAGAAGGGCGTTTGAGAGGAACTTCCGGGTGGGGTGGCTGAGGGGGCTGTCGGAGGAGGGGCCTTGCGTGGAGGGGGAGTTGTGGTGGGGCGAGTTGTGGTGGGCAGGACTTGTGAGGGGGAAGCCTTGAGGCTGGGCTCACGAAGGCAGGGCTCATGAAGGTGAGGGTCGGGCGCGTGGGGGTGGCCCTCGGTTTGCGGCACCGAAGAGCGGGGGCAGCCCGTGGCCTGCGGATCCGGGGAACGGGGGTCCGGGGCATGCTGCTCCCGTGGCTACGGATCTGGGGCCTACGTATCCAAGGCCTACGAATCCGGGGAACGAGGGCCCAGGGCATGGGTGCGGCCCGTCGCCTTCGGGTCGGGCGGGTAGGAGCGGGTCCGAGCGGGCGGGTAAGAGCAGGCCCAGGCGGCCGGCTCGGCGGCAGGGCGCCTGGCGGAGTCGTGTCCGTCATGGCCGCTCTCGTCGTCGTGGCTCTCGTCGGGCTCGGGGCTCCTCGGGCACACGCGGCGGTGCCGTCCGCGGCCCCAGCGTCGGCATCGGCATCGGTGCCGGATCCCGACGTTCCGAACCTGGCGGTGGTCATGGCGGGTGACGGCAGCGGGCGGACGACGAGCGTGCGCTCCGGGGATCCGTACTTCGCGCGGCTCTGGCGGTTGTTGGGGCCGTCGGACACGGACACGGAGAAGGTTCCGGAGCACTGGCTGGAGGGCGGCTTCCCTGCCGTGCGGGCCACCGTGATCTGGGGAACGACCGGCGTGGGCGGCTGGCCCGAGACGGACGGTGCGCCCGGGGGCGACATCTATATGGGGCGCCAGGACCAGCTGTTTCTCGCGGACGACGGCACACCCTGGATACGGAGTGCCCCGGCGGCCGACGTGAACGACGACGACATCCGCTGGCATCGGGCACCGCGGTCGGTCTACGACCAGTTGGAGGGAAAGGAGTTGTTCGGTCCGGGGCGCGTGACGGGCGGTGTGGCTGATCCTGCGGGCGGCCCGGGGTGGGCGATAGCCGGACTCGTGGCGGGCCTCGCCCTCGGCTCCGGCGGCACCCTGCTGATACGCCGCGCGGCGGCCGGGCGTGAGCCGGGGCCGCCGCGGGAGTCACGACAGGAGTTGATCGACTTGTGAGTCGGCCTACGAATCCGCTGGTTCGGTTTGTGGGGCAGTTCCGGCCCAGACCGGGGGTCGGTTCTCGGTCTGGGCAGTCACGCCCGCGCCCTCGCCTGCGATCTCGGCCGAGGTCTCGGCTGAGGCCTTAGCCGAGGTCGATCTCCGGGTAGAGCGGGAAGCCGGTCAGGAGGTCGGTCGCCCGGTGGGAGATCTCCTCGGCGATCTTCGGGTCCAGGACGTGCTGGGCCTTGGAAGGGGCGCCCTTGGCGGTGGTGCCGGGCTCCGTGGTGGCGAGTACGCGGTCGATGAGGCCGGCGATCTCGTCCATCTCGGTGGCGCCGAGGCCACGGGTGGTCAGCGCGGGGGTGCCGATGCGGATGCCGGAGGTGTACCAGGCGCCGTTCGGGTCGGCGGGGATCGCGTTGCGGTTGGTGACGATGCCCGAGTCCAGCAGGGCGGACTCGGCCTGGCGGCCGGTGAGGCCGTAGGAGGAGGCGACGTCGATGAGGTTGAGATGGTTGTCGGTGCCGCCGGTGACCAGCGTGGCGCCGCGTCGCATCAGGCCCTCGGCGAGAGCGCGGGCGTTGTCGACGACGGCCTGGGCGTAGTCGCGGAACTCGGGGCGGCGGGCCTCGGCGAGTGCGACCGCCTTGGCGGCCATCACGTGCGGAAGGGGGCCGCCGAGGACCATCGGGCAGCCGCGGTCGACCTGGTCGGCGAGGGAGGAGTCGCAGAGGACCATGCCGCCGCGCGGACCGCGCAGCGACTTGTGGGTGGTCGTGGTGACGATCTGGGCGTGCGGCACCGGGTCGAAGTCGCCGGTGAGGACCTTGCCTGCGACGAGGCCCGCGAAGTGCGCCATGTCAACCATCAGCGTGGCGCCGACCTCGTCGGCGATCTCCCGCATGATCCGGAAGTTCACGAGACGGGGGTAGGCGGAGTAGCCGGCGACGATGATCAAGGGCTTGAACTCACGGGCGGAGGTGCGCAGGGCCTCGTAGTCGATGAGGCCGGTGGCGGGGTCGGTGCCGTAGGAGCGCTGGTCGAACATCTTGCCGGAGATGTTCGGGCGGAAGCCGTGGGTGAGGTGGCCGCCGGCGTCCAGGGACATGCCGAGCATGCGCTGGTTGCCGAAGGCCTGGCGCAGCTCGGCCCAGTCGGCGTCGGAGAGGTCGTTGACGTTGCGGACGCCGGCCTTCTGCAGGGCGGGGGCCTCGACGCGGGCGGCGAGGACGGCCCAGAAGGCGACGAGGTTGGCGTCGATGCCGGAGTGCGGCTGGGCGTAGGCGTGCTCGGCGCCGAAGAGTTCGCGGGCGTGCTCGGCGGCGAGGGCCTCGACGGTGTCCACGTTGCGGCAGCCGGCGTAGAAGCGGCGGCCGACGGTGCCTTCGGCGTACTTGTCGCTGAACCAGTTGCCCATCGCCAGCAGGGTGGCCGGGGAGGCGTAGTTCTCGGAGGCGATCAGCTTGAGCATCTCGCGCTGGTCGGCGACTTCCTGCCCGATGGCGTCGGCCACGCGGGGCTCGACGGCACGGATCACTTCGAGGGCGCTGCGGAAGGCGGTGGATTCGTTGGAAAGGGGCTCTGACATGACGGCCTCCGGACGTGGGCGTTCGGCGTTCACGGTTCGGCCCAGGCGCACGGCACACAGTTCATGGGCCGCTCCCCGATGGTCGGTCCCATCCCAGCGCGCCAGTCACGGCCCGTGGATCAGCGTACCGGGCGCGCCGGTTCACCGGGTTCCCGCGTCCACCATGCGAGCGACGATAGGAAGGGGGCCACACGCCCTCGGACGGCCGGAAGTGAGCCGGGCCGGGACCCGGGAACAGCAGCGGGAAAAGAAGCAGGTCACGAGCCCTCGTGCGGCCGGAAACGGAGACCCCGTGAGCACCACCGAAGAACTGATCGCCTCGGCCGAAGCGCACAGCGCGCCCACCTACCACCCGCTTCCGGTCGTCGTGGCGACGGCGGACGGGGCCTGGATGACGGATGTCGAGGGGCGCCGTTATCTGGATCTGCTGGCCGGGTATTCGGCGCTGAATTTCGGTCACGGCAACAGGCGGCTGATCGAGGCGGCGAAGGCGCAGCTGGAGCGGGTGACGTTGACGTCGCGGGCGTTCCATCACGACCGGTTCGCCGAGTTCTGCGCGCGGCTGGCCGAGTTGTGCGGCATGGAGATGGTGCTGCCGATGAACACGGGCGCGGAGGCGGTCGAGTCGGCCGTGAAGACCGCCCGAAAGTGGGGGTACCGGGTCAAGGGCGTGCCCGAGGGGATGGCGAAGGTCGTCGTGGCGGGCAACAACTTCCACGGGCGCACGACGACGATCATCAGCTTCTCCACGGACTCCGAGGCGCGGGCGGACTTCGGTCCGTACACGCCGGGCTTCGAGATCGTGCCGTACGGGGATCTGACGGCGATGCGCGCGGCGGTCACGGAGAACACGGTGGCCGTGCTGCTGGAGCCCATTCAGGGCGAGGCGGGGGTGCTGGTGCCGCCGGCCGGCTATCTCGCGGGCGTACGGGAGCTGACGCGGGAGCGGAACGTGCTGTTCGTGGCGGACGAGATCCAGTCGGGCCTCGGGCGGACGGGGCGGACCTTCGCGTGTGAGCACGAGGGGGTCGTGCCGGACATGTATGTGCTGGGCAAGGCGCTCGGCGGCGGAGTCGTGCCGGTGTCGGCGGTGGTGTCGTCGCGCGAGGTGCTCGGGGTGTTCCGGCCGGGTGAGCACGGGTCGACGTTCGGCGGGAATCCGCTGGCCTGTGCCGTGGCGCTGGAGGTGATCGCGATGCTGCGGTCGGGCGAGTACCAGCGGCGGGCCACCGAGCTGGGCGAGCATCTGCACCGGGAGCTGGGGCAGTTGGCCGGTTCGGGCCGGATCACTCAGGTGCGGGGGCGCGGGCTCTGGGCGGGGATCGACATCGACCCGGCGTACGGCACGGGGCGGGAGATCTCCGAGAAGCTGATGGACCGGGGTGTGCTGGTCAAGGACACCCATGGGTCCACGGTCCGGATCGCGCCGCCGCTGGTGATCAGTAAGGAGGACCTGGACTGGGGGCTCGCTCAGCTGCGGGGCGTACTGGGGGTGTGACCGGCCCCTCCGGACCCTCGGGACCGGGGGCGCCCGGCCCGGCGCCGGTGGGCAGCCGGGGGGTCAAAGGATCACGTGCGGCAGGAAGCGGGCGTACTCGTCCGTGATGAGGCCGGAGGATTCGCGGATGCCGAGGCCTGCCGACTCGTTCTCGACGACCCAGGCGCCGAGGACGACGCGGTTGCCGTCGAAGGAAGGGAGGGGCGCCAACTCCTGGTAGCAGCAGGGTTCTTCGCGGACGACGGGAGCGGAGCCCGGTTCGTGGACCGTGACTCCGGCGCCCTCGCGGCCGAGCAGGGGCTTGGCCACGTATCCGCGGGTGGTGGCCAGTTCGCGTGGGCCGTCGAGGAAGGCGGGGAGGAGGTTGGGGTGGTCCGGGTACAGCTCCCAGAGGATCGCGAGGAGGGCCTTGTTGCTGAGCAGCATCTTCCAGGCCGGCTCGATCCACATCGTGGTTCCCGTGCCGCCGCCGTTGTCGAGGGTGGCGAGGACGTGCGGGGCGAAGCGGTCGGTGGTGAGCCATTCCCACGGATAGAGCTTGAAGCAGCTGCGGATGAAGCGGAGTTGCTTGTCGACGAAGCGGCCGGAGAGGCGGTCCCAGCCGATCTCCTCCATGGCGATCCAGGAGGTGTCGAGGCCCGCCTGTTCCGCGGTCTCCTTCAGATAGGCGACGGTCATCAGGTCCTCGCCGAGCTCGTCGGCGGCGGAGTGCGCGAAGTAGAGGGGGCTGCCCGGCGGGAGGAGGGCGGACTGTTTCTTCCAGGCGTCGACGAGGCGTTCGTGGAGGGAGTTCCACTGGTCGGCGCCGGGGAAGCGTTCCTCCATCCAGAACCACTGGGGGCTGGCGGCCTCGACGAGTGACGTCGGGGTGTCGGCGTTGTACTCCAGGAGCTTCGCCGGGCCGGTGCCGTCGTGGCGGAGGTCGAAACGGCCGTACAGGGACGGGAGTTCGGCGCGGCGGTGCCAAGCCTCGGTGACCGCGTCGGCAACTCTGGGGTCGGTGATGCCGAGGTCGGTGAGGCGGTTCTCGGTGACGATGTGTTCGGCCGCCGCCAGGCACATCGTGTGGAGTTCCTCGACGACCTCCTCCAGGGCCTCGACCTCGGGGAGGGAGAAGACGTAGTACGCGGACTCGTCCCAGTACGGGCGCAGGGAGTCGTCCGGATAGCGAGTGAGGGGGTAGATGAGTCCCTGTTCCTCGACGGTCTGCTGCCAGCCGGGGCGGGGGGTCGTGGTGCGGCGTTCCATGACGGCGGTCCGGTTCCTCGGAGTTGCTGGGTTCTCCCGACTTCCCCGGGGTCAGCCGCCGCCGCTGCCCGAGCCGGAGCAGCCGAAGCCGTCGCGGTCCACGGCCTCGCTGCGGCTGAAGGTGCCGTAGTCGGCGTAGCCGGCGCTGACGTCGGCGTCGTAGTACCAGGCGGCGTCGACCGTGCCGGTCCGGCCGCCGCCGCGGTTCTTGCCCGACGAGGTGGAGGTGGAGCCCGACTTGCAGTTCTTGTCGGCGACGATCTTGTAGCCGTCGTACTCGTAGCTGTCGCGGTCCACGCAGCGGCGGTCCGGGTCGGAACCGCACGAGGTGAGGGCCGCGGCGAGGACGCCCATGCCGCCGAGTACGACCGTGCTCGAACGCAGTTTCCTGCGCTGGTCCGCCATGTTCTCTCCCCCGTTGGGCCCGTCCGGCGGGCTCGTCCATGGCCGGCTCGCTCGTCCGGCTCCGGACAGGTTAGAGATCAGGTGAGCGGGTTGTACAAACGGCTCTCCTGAACTCTCCCTCCCCTAGAGTCGCTTTGTGCTCTTTGGAATGGTGTGTGCCCTTGGCGCGGCGGTGTGCTTCGGCACGGCGACGGTGTTGCAGGCGATCGCGGCACGGGCGGCCGCGCGCGGACCGGAGAGCCCCGGCTCCCCGGGCGGTTCCTCGGACGGTTCCCCCGGTGGATCGTCCGACGGGGCTTCCGGTGTGGACGCCGCCCTGTTGTGGCGCGCCCTGCGCGAGTGGCGGTACATCGCCGGGCTCGCGCTCGACGGGGTCGGGTTCGTCCTGCAGATCGCGGCCCTGCGGTCGCTCCCGATCTACACGGTGGGGGCGGCGCTCGCCGCGAGCCTCGCCGTGACGGCGGTGGTCGCCGCATGGCTGCTCCACGTGCGGCTGAGCGGGCTCGAATGGGGCGCGGTCGCGGTGGTGTGCGCGGGGCTCGCGATGCTCGGGCTCGCCTCCGGGGAGGAGGGGGACAAGGCCGGGTCGACCGCGCTCAAGTACGCGATGCTCGGCACCGCCGCGGCTGTATTGCTCCTCGGTGCGCTGGCCGGACGGCTGCCCGATCGGGCCCGGGCGCTCGCGCTCGGGCTGGGTGCAGGGTTCGGGTTCGGGGTGGTCGAGGTGTCGGTCCGGCTCATCGACGGCCTCACCCCCTCGGCGCTCTTCACCAACCCGGCAACGTACGCCCTGCTGCTGGGCGGAGGCGCGGCGTTCCTGCTTCTCACGTCGGCGCTCCAGCGGGGCTCGGTGACGACGGCCACGGCGGGACTGGTCATCGGCGAGACCATCGGGCCCGCGGTGGTGGGGGTGGTGTGGCTGGGAGACCGTACGCGGGAGGGGCTGGCCTGGCTGGCCGTGCTCGGCTTCGCCGTGGCGGTGGCCGGGGCGCTGGCGCTCGCCCGCTTCGGGGAGGCTCCGGTGGAGGTGGACGAGTCGGAGTCGGTTGCGCCGTAGGGCTCCGAGGGAGGGCGGGGTGGGTGACGGGTGCGGTGGCTGCGGTGGGTGGCGGGTGCGGTGGAGGCCGGTTCGCGCCCCACGGCTGCCGAGCCACCCGGCCCCCCA
>NZ_JAPWHT010000243.1:0-15412 GCF_027270795.1 Streptomyces sp. ActVer | reverse complement strand
GTGCTGGATGACACAGCGGCGATCGTAGGCCCCGCCCCGGCCCCGACCAAACGACAAACGGCAGGCGCATCTTTTAGGGGCGCGGGGAACGGCGCGACCAGCCCCCACCCACCCGCAGACAAAACTCAGCGGCACACGGCCAACGCATCGAGCGCAACCGCCCCCTGCCCCCGAGGCAGCACCATCAGTGGATTGATGTCCAGCTCGGAGAGCTCGCCGTCCAGTTCGAGGGCCATGCGCTGGACGCGGAGGACGACCTCGACGAGCGCGTCGAGGTCCGCCGGAGGGCGCCCGCGGACGCCGTCCAGAAGCGCCCGCCCGCGGAGCTCAGAAAGCATCGACCGAGCCTGATCCTCCCCGAACGGCGGCACCCCCACAGCCGTGTCCCGCAGCACTTCCACGAGCACCCCGCCCAGCCCCACCGTCACCGTCGGCCCGAACAGCTCGTCCTGCGTGACGCCCACGACCATCTCGACACCGGGCTCGACCATCTGGCACACGAGCACCCCGTCGAGCGGCACGTCCTCGTACCGCGCGATGTCCGTGAGGTCGCGATACGCGTCCCGGACCTGACTCGCCGAGGTCAACCCGATCTTCACCAGGCCGAGTTCGGTCTTGTGGGCGAGCTGCGCACCGGATGCCTTCATCACCACGGGATAGCCGACGAGCCCGGCCGCCCGCACGGACGCCGCGGCACTGGTCACCAACTGCTCCCGCGGCACGCGAATCCCGTACGCCCGCAGCAACTGCTTCGCCGCGTGCTCGCTCAACTGCTGCCCGGGCCGCATCAACGCCTGCGCCTTGCGGAACGAGGGAGACGACGTGCGCGGCGCCTCGTCGAACGGCGAGCGGTAGAACGAGGAGAACCGGGCGTGCTCCAGATGGGCCCGCACCGCGGTGATGCAGTTCGAGAACGTACGGAAGGTGGCCACCCGGGACGACCCGAGCAGCGTCTCCCGGTACGCGGCCTCCGTGCCGACCGGAGACCCCCACACCACACACACCAGCTTGTCCGTCTGCTCCGCCGCGTCCACCAGGTCCTGCGCCAGCTTGTCGCTCATCGGCGGGAAGGGACCCGTGATGGGACAGATCAGCACCCCCACCGCCGGATCGGCGAGGATCGCGTCGATGATCTTCCGGCCGCGCCAGTCGCCCACCGGATGCCCGCCGTTGTCGACGGGGTTGGACACGTCCAGGTACTCGGGGATCCACTCGTGCAACTCGGCCTGCTTGCCGGGCGACAACCTGGGGAGCGACAGCCCCGCCTCCGTCGCGAGGTCCGAGAAGTGCGCACCCGTGCCGCCCGAGATCGAGTAGACGACAACACCGTCGGCGGACGGGGGGCGGGCACGCGCCAACAACGCGGCCGTGTCCTGGAGTTCGTCGAGTCCGTCGACGCGGATCACGCCGTACTGCCGCATCGCCGCGTCGACCACCGCGTCGGCGCCGGTCAGTTTGCCGGTGTGCGAGGCGGCCGTACGGGCGCCGGTCTCGGTGCGGCCGACCTTCACCGCCACCACCGGCACCCCGCGCCGCGCCGCCCGGTCGGCGGCGAGCAGGAAGGACCGCCCGTCCTTCAGCCCCTCGACGTAGCAGGCGATGGCCCCGACCTCGGGCTGCTCGGCGAAGTAGGAGATGAAGTCGGCGCTCTCCAGGTCGGCCTCGTTGCCGGTGGGGGCCCAGTGCGAGAGCCGTACGCCCAGCTCCTGCATCGTGAAGACGGGACGCCCCTGGTGTCCGGACTGGGTGATCAGGGCGATCGCAGGCCCGTCCAGGTCGTCACGGAACTTCTCGAAGGCGTTCAGGTTGGTGTTCGGCCCGAGCAGCCGAAGTCCGGAGCGCTCCACCGCGGCGGCCAGCCTGGCCTGTGCGGCGGCTCCCTCCGCGCCGGTCTCGGCGAACCCGGAGGCGAACGCGACCGCGAACTTCACCTTGGTCTCGGCGAGTTCCTCGATCACGGGCAGGGGATCGGAGACCAGCAGGACGGCCAGGTCGACGTCTTCGGGCAGATCCCCGACAGCGGCGACGCACGGAATACCGAAGACCGACTCACGTGTCGGATGCACCGGGTGCAGCCGCGCGCCGACCCGCTCGGACCAGGCGAGCAGTTGCTTGGTGATGCCGGTGTTCGGCCGTCCCTCGGCGTCCGAGGCGCCGACGACGGCCACGCGTTCGGGGCGGAAGAAGCGGTCCAGATCGGGTACGCCGGCGTACAGCGGCCGGCCGCTGACGTCGAGGTCGTCGGTGGCGGCGGGCCTGCCGTGCACGGCAGGGGCCGGTTGCTCGCCGCAGGCGATGACTCGGGCCCGGCGGGAGTCGGTGGTGAGGGTGCCGTGGGTTGATCCAAGCATCGGTCCGCCCGCTCCTGTGTGGCTGCCAATAACTGACGCAGTGTCAGATTACTGAACTGACGGCGCGTCAGGAACGGGTCTGCACGCAAAGAACTTGTGGCGAGCACAGGGTTTGTACCCGGCGGGGCCTGCCCGGGAACCCGCCCGGTCCGCCGTATGGGGCCCGCCGCATCCGGCCGGGGACCGGACGCACAGGTCCCGCACAGTTCGGGCGCAACCTTCAACTACCCACGCAGGTCCAGGTGGACACGGTGACTGCCTCGATCGCCTTCCAGAACAAGGGCCCGGCCTGGGTCGGCAACCTCGGTTCCGGTGACCCGGTGGCCACGGTCGACCTGCGCGTGCCGTAGGGCACCACGGTCACGGGGGTTCCGTCCGGCTGCTACCCGCGAACGCTGGACGGTGGCTACTACCCGGGGTCCACGGGCGCCCCGCGCTATGTGTGCAACCTGCCGTACTGGGTGTCGGAGAGTGCGGAGCGGTCGTACGCGTTCAAGCTGCGTGTCGATGCGGTGGTGGCCGGGGCGAGTGGGGTGGTCACGGTTCGCCCGGAGCGGGGTGACGGTTTTCCGTTCGATCCGGATGGTTCGGACAACTCGGCGAGCCTGGTCGTGAACTAGGCGCTCCGCGGGGGCGGGGGGTCGGGGGCGGTTGTTTGGCTGCGGGCCGGTGGGGGCTGGTCGCGCCGTTCCCCGCGCCCCTAAAAGACTGCGCAGTTCCCCGCGCCCCTTAAAGCCAAAAGATTGCGCAGTTCCCCGCGCCCCTTAAAGCCAAAAGATTGCGCAGTTCCCCGCGCCCCTTAAAGCCCAAAGACTGCGCAGTTCCCCGCGCCCCTTAAAGCCAAAAGATTGCGCCGTTCCCCGCGCCCCCTAAAGCCAAAAGACTGCGCGGGTCAGTGTGTGAGGCGGGACGGGAGCCTTCGGTCCGCGTCGCGGGCGATTGTTTTTGCGATCTTTTCGGCGTCCAGGGAGAGTTCGCGGAACATGCCGCTGATGGGGTTGGTGAAGCCGGTGAAGTAGAGGCCGGGGGCGTTCTTGGGGGTGCGCGGGCCGTGGACGACCGGGCGGCCCCGGGCGTCCAGGACGTCGAGGTGGCCGACCACGCCCTCCAGCGAGCGCCGGTAGCCGGTCGCGGCGATCACGGCGTCCGGGCCGATGCGGTCGCCGTCGGCGAGGACGACCTTGCCGTCCTCGAAGGCGTCGACCGCGGGCACGACCTCGACGCGGCCCTTGCGGACGGCGTCGATCAGGCCGACGTCCTGCACGGGGATGGCCCCCTCGTTCACGCGGGAGTACAGCCCGGTGTCGGGTCGCGGCAGGCCCTGCGCCGACAGGTCGGGCACGCTGACCTTGGCCAGCGGCCCGGCCATCCGGTCCACCAGTCCGACCGGCAGCCGTCGGCAGAGGATCCCGGTGAACTGGGCCGCCCAGCCGGCCGTGGACCGGCGCACGATGTGCGGCGCGGTCCGCACCGACAGCCGTACGCGCGAGGCGCCGCCCTCGACGAGGTCGACGGCGATCTCGGCACCGGTGTTGCCGACCCCGACGACGAGGACGTCGCGTCCGGCGTAGGGGCCGGGGTTGCGGTACTCGCCCGCGTGCAGGAGTTCGCCCTTGAACGCGTCCCGGCCGGGCCAGTCAGGTACGTGCGGTGTGTGGTTGTAGCCGGTGGCGACGACGACCGCGCTGCCGGTCAGCTCGCGCCCGCCGGTGGCGTGCAGCAGCCAGCCGCCGCCGTCGGCGGAGGGCTCCACGCGGGAGACCTCGACACCCGTGACGATCTCCAGCTCGTGGTACTCGGCGTACTTCTCCAGGTACCGCACCACGTTGTCGCGCGACACCCACCGCCCGAACGAGCGCGGCATCGGCAGCCCCGGCAGCCCTGACAGCCGCCGCGTGGTGTGCAGATGGAGCCGGTCGTAGTGCCGTCGCCAGGACGCCCCGACGCGCTCGGACTTTTCGAGCACGACGGCGCGTACGCCCTGCGCGCGCAGCGCGTGTGCCGCCGCGAGACCGCCCGGGCCGCCGCCGATGACGTACACGGGGCGGTCGGCGGGGGGCTGTGCCGCGGAGTCCGCGGGCGCTGTGGAGTCGGCCATGTGCCAGAGCGTATTCATGTGGTCACTTGATGGGTCTCGGTCAAGCCCGGAATTGGTTGCGGATTGATCACGGCTGTAGGAGGAGTGCGTGGGGCTCGTGGCGTAGGGCGTCTGGTTGTGGGGGCTTGGTGAGACGCGGCTCTTGCGCGTACGCCGTCCGTACGCTGAACTGACGTACCGTCAGATCCCGTTCGGCGGCAGGGGAGTTCATGGACACGATCTGGCTCACCGGGGCGGAATGGGTCGCCGTGCTCCGTATCGGCCTCGGGCTGTGGTGGCTGGAGAGCTGGCGGCACAAGGACAAAAAGGGCTGGTTCGAGCGCGGGACCGGTATCGCGTGGGCGTCGGACGTCGCGGCCAAGCACCGGTGGAACGCGGTGCGCAGCGGCTTCGACACGGTGGTCGCGCCGCGGCCGCGCACGATGGCGTACGTCGTCGTGTACGCGGAGCTCGCCCTCGGGCTCGGTCTGGTCGTCGGCTTCCTGACCCCGATCGCGCTGGTCGGCGGGCTGCTCCTCAACCTCCTCTACCTCGTGCTGATGATCCACGACTGGGCCGAGCAGGGGCAGAACGCGATGATGGCGCTGATCTCGCTGGTCGCCCTCTTCGCGATGTCCTGGCAGACGTGGTCGCTGGACAGCGCGGTGGGCTTCTTCTGATGGCCGGGGTACTTCGGGCGGGGGTGCTGTTGTGACCGGGGCGCGGTTCGATCTGCCTGAGGTCGACGCCTTTACACGGCCGTACTGGGACGCGGCCGCCGAGGGGCGGCTGCTGCTGCGCCGGTGCGGGGCGTGCGGGCGCGCCCATCACTACCCCCGCGAGTTCTGCCCGCGCTGCTGGAGCGAGAACGTCACCTGGGAACGGGCCAGCGGCCGCGCCACGCTCTACACCTGGTCCGTCGTCCATCGCAACGACCTGCCGCCCTTCGGCTCCCGCACGCCGTACGTCGCCGCCGTCGTCGATCTCGCGGAGGGGCCGCGGATGATGACCGAGGTGGTGGGGTGCGGGGAGGAGTCACTGCGGGTGGGGATGGCGCTGGAGGTGGCCTTCCGCGCGGAGGAGGCGGACAAGGCAGAGGGGGAGGGGACGGAGGGGGCGGTCACGGTCGTGGTTCCTGTGTTCCGGCCCGCTTCTGCCTAGTTCGGGCGCCCGTTGTTGAATGGAACGATGACCGACTTGTACGAGTCCCACGCCGCCCGTCCCTTTCCCGAACTCCACGGTCACGGTCTGCGTCTTCGGCCGTGGGGCGCGGAGGCCGACTCCGATGTCGAGGCGTGGCTGCGGGGGTGTTCCGACCCCGAGTTCAAGCGGTGGAACACCCCGCTCAGGGCGATCGAGGACATGGATGGTGCGCGGGAGTCGCTGCGGGCGCGGGCCAAGGCGGCGGCGGAGGGTGTCGGGGCCTCCTTCTGCGTCACCGACGCGGAGAGTGGCGTGATGCTCGGGCACATCGGGGTCAACGACATCGACCACGTCATACGCGTCGCGCGGGTCGGCTACTGGGTGCTGCCGGAGGCGCGGGGGCGGCAGGTCGCGACGCGGTCGCTGGCGCTGGCCGGGCGGTGGGCGTTCGAGGGGCTCGGGGTGCATCGGCTGGAGCTGGGGCACGCGGTTGGGCACGATGTGTCGTGCCGGGTTGCTGAGCGGTGTGGGTTTCTGTTCGAGGGGACTTTGCGGGGGGCGATGTTCGAGGCGGGGCGGCAGGATGCGTTTCGGGATGTGCATCTGCATGCGCGGCTCGCCACGGATGCGGAGGCTGTTGGTTTGTGACGCCCCGGGCGGGGGGGCTTCGGTTGTGTGGGCGGCTGCAGGCGAAGGACACACGTCGTCGCGGCTACGGCCACAGCAGTTCCCGGCGCCAAGTGGACTCGGCGCGGTGGTACGCAAGGCGTACATGACGCCGGTTGGGGTCGCCCTGGAAGAACTCGACCTCGTCGGGGGCGAGGACGTACACCGTCCATGAGGGCGCGGAGGCGTCCGGCTCCCGCTCGGCGCGCCGCCAGGCGGCCTCCGAGGCGCGTTCCAACTCCTCGTAGGAGTCGAGGACTTCGCTCTGCCGGCCCACCAGCGCGGAGGCGAGGGCGCCGGTCGATCGGGCGTGCAGGTCGGCGTGGGCGACCTCGGGAGGGGCGACGGTCACCCGGCCCCGCACCCGGATCTGCCGGCCCTGCACGGGCCAGTAGAAGCTGAGAGCCGCGTACGGCCGGGCCGCCAGCTGCCGTCCCTTGCGGCTGCCCGCGTGCGAGGCGAAGTGCCAGCCCTCCTCGTCGGCGCCGTGCAGCATCACGATCCGTACGTCGGGCCGGCCCTCCTCGTCCGCCGTGGCCAGGGACATCGTGTGCGGCTCGGTCTGCCCTGCCCCCACCGCCTCCGCGAACCACTGCTCGAACAGCGGCAGCGGCTCCGCCGGGGCGGTGTCCGGGGTGAAGCGGGGCAGTTCGGTGTCCCAGACCCGCTGGGCCCGCAGCAGCCGTACGAACTGGGAGGGCGGGGAGGCGGGGGAGGGCGAGGAGGAAGCGTCGGCACTCATGACCCGATTGTCACGCGTGCCTCCGCTCGGGCCGCATCCAGTACGGATCGGACCGTGGCTCAGACGGCACCGAGGTCCGACGACAGCCAGCGTTCGGGGCGCATCCGGACGACCACCTGGGTGCCGTGTTCCTTCCAGGAGAAGTCGACGTACCCGTCGACCTTGTCGGCCGGGAGGTAGCGGGCCGAGATCTCGTGGAGCTGTTCGCGGGTGGCGGGGGTCGTGTCGAGGACCGGGCCCTCGACGGACACGTACCGGATGGTGGGTTCGAGCCGGTCGACCATGAGGGTGAACCGGCCCGCCGTGCTGAGCAGTCGGTTCTTTCGGGAGTCCGCCTGGATCAGGATCCATACGGTGCCGTCGGGCTCGTACTGGTACCAGATCGGCACCGTGAGCGGGGCACGGCCCGCCCCGGCGTCGACCGCGAACGCGGCGATGTGCGGCTCTTTCAGGAACGTCTCTCGCTCTTCACGGGTCAGGGCCATGCGGGGTCCTCCGGAGTGCGGTCGGTGGTGATTCCCTCTGCTGTTTCAGCGTGTTCTGTCCAGTTACGTATTCCAGTTCCACGGGCCGGAAACGTGGCGCCGCGCGGGGGCGTTCGTGGCCGCTCGGCGGGCGTACCCCCCTTCCATGGTGGAGCCAGCACCACCATGGGTCCGGGTGCGGGCTGTCTCGTTGGGACGGGCGGGCGACGGCATTGTTGAACTCAGTCGATCGCAGGGGTTCACGGCCCCGCCGCCCGGAAGGAAAACCCCATGAAGTCGCAGCTCGCGCAGCAGCCGGTGACGGTGGGCGAGGTCGCTCCCGGGCCGTTCGCCTCCTTCGTCCGGTTCGTGGTGTGCGGCGGCGGGATCGGGGTCCTCTCCAGTGGTGCGGTGGCCCTGCTGGCCGGTGCGATGCCCTGGGCGGTGGCGAACGCGGTCATCACCGTCGCCTCGACGGTCCTCTGCACCGAGCTGCACGCGCTCTTCACCTTCGGGACCGGTAAGCGGGCCGGCCGGCGTCAGCACTGGCAGTCCGCCGGGTCGGCCACGGCGGCGTACGCGGTGACCTCCCTCGCGATGCTGATCCTGCACCTCGTGCAGTCGTCGCCCGGGATGCTCACCGAGCAGGTCGTCTACCTCAGCGCCTCCGGGCTCGCCGGGACAGCCCGCTTCCTGGTGCTGCGGCTGTTCGTCTTCGCGGGTGGCAGGGACGGGGGCCGGGACCAGGACCGGAAGCAGGTCCAGGACCCGAAGCAGGTCCAGGACCGGGACCGGGCCTTCGTCCGCAGGGCCGCCGCTGCCCGGCGCCGGGTGGTCTCCGTGCCGACACGCCTGCCGAACCGTGTCCTCACTCCCGCGGCGCTCACGGTCGGATCATGAGCCTCGGATCGCGAGTCGAGGGTTTCGCCGATTAGTTTCTCCCGTCCTCGCCGTCTACCCCGACGACACAGAGACGACGCAGAGTCGACCGACCAGCTCTGCAGGAACCTGGAGGAACCTCATGAGGAAGATCACCGCCGGACTGTTCATCTCGCTCGACGGCGTCGTCGAGGCGCCCGACCAGTGGCACTTCCCGTACTTCAACGACGAGATGGGCGCGGCCGTCGGTGCGACCTTCGGTACGGCGGACACCATGCTGTTCGGCCGCACGACCTACGACAGCTTCGCCGGGGCGTGGCCCGAGCGGGAGGCCGCCGGCGGTGAGGACGCCGGGTTCGCGAAGCAGCTCGGTGATGTGCGGAAGATCGTCGCCTCCAGGCAGAAGCTCGCGTTCAGCTGGCGGAACTCCGAGCAGTTGGAGGGGGACCTCGTGGAGACCGTCACCGCGCTGAAGGACGAGGAGGGCGGGGACATCGCCCTCAGTGGTTCCGTCTCCGTCGTACGGCAGTTGCTGGCCGCGGGGCTGTTGGACGAGCTGCATCTGCTGGTGCATCCGATTGCGGTGCGGAAGGGGATGCGGTTGTTCGAGGAGAGCGACTCCTCGATTCCGCTGAAGCTGATTTCCTCGCAGACGTTTCAGACGGGGGTTGTGAGCCTGGTTTATGGGCCGGAGGGTGTGGCTGGTGCCGGCACGTATGAGGAGGCCAAAGGCCATCTTCCGCAGGGGGAGTAGGGCTGGGGCGGCTGTCGGGTGCGGGTGGGTGGGGGCTGGTCGCGCAGTTCCCCGCGCCCCTGAAAGACTGCGCAGTTCCCCGCGCCCCTGGGTGGGTGGGGGTCGGTTTGGTGTGTTGGGTGCGGGTTCGTTTGGGCTGAGCGCGCAGTTCCCCGCGCCCCTAAAAGATTGCGCCGTTCCCCGCGCCCCTGAAGACGAAAGGCAGGGGCTGCGCCCGGGTGCCCCTGAAGACGGGGCGGTAGCCCCTGCTTTTAAGGGGCGCGGGGAACTGCGCGACCAGCCCCCACCGGGCCCGCGGATTTACGACATACCCCGTCCAAGCACCACCGTCCCCGACGAGCAGAACCAGCCGCCCGTTCCCGAGGCCACGGCCAGTTCCGGGAGGTGGCCGTCGGGGCGGTGGACCTGGCGGGGGCCTGCCTCGCCGCGGAGTTGGCGGACTGCTTCCACGAGGAGGAACAGGCCCCGCATGCCGGGGTGTTGGGCCGACAGGCCACCCCCGTCCGTGTTGACCGGGAAGTCTCCGCCGGCGACCTTCAGGCGGCCCTTCTCCACGAACCGACCCCCCTCGCCCTTCTCGCAGAAGCCGAGGTCCTCCAGCGTCACGAGGGTCATGTAGGTGAAGGCGTCGTAGATCTCGGCGAAGTCGATGTCCTGCGGAGCAACGCCCGCCCGCCGGAAGGCGGTTCGGCCGCTCACCGCAGCCGGTGACACCGTGAAGTCGGGCCATTCCGACATCGTGGTGTGGGAGACGTGCTCCCCGGTGCCGAGGATCCGGACGGGAGTCGTACGGCAGTCCTGGACGTACTCCTCGGCCGCGAGCAGGACCGCCGCCCCGCCGTCGGAGCGTATGCAGCAGTGCAGCTTGGTGAAGGGGTCCGCGATCATCGGGCCCGACAGGACGTCGTCGACCGTGATCGGGTCGCGGAACATCGCGTCGGGATTCAGCGCGGCGTTGGCCCGCGCCTGCACCGCCACCGACGCCAACTGCTCCAGAGTCGTGCCGTATTCGTGCATGTGGCGGCGCGCGGCCATCGCGTACTTGGCGATCAGTGTGTGGCCGTACGGGACTTCGAACTGCAGGGGACCGCGCGCGCCGAACGACAGGTTGCCCGTGCGGCGGCCCGCCTTGATGTCCGCGCGGGCCGTGGACCCGTACACCAGCAGCACCACGTCGGCGTGCCCGGCGGCGATCGCGTCCGCCGCGTGGGCCGCCATGACCTCCCAGGTGGAGCCGCCGACGGAGGTGGAGTCGACCCAGGTGGGCCGCAGGCCCAGGTACTCGGCCACCTCGACCGGCGCCAGCGTGCCGAGGCCCGCCGAGGCGAAGCCGTCGATCACCGTGCGGTCCAGTCCCGAGTCGGCCAGGGCCCGGCGGGCGGCCTGGGCATGGAGCGCGTACGGCGTCGCCTCGTCCACCCGGCCGCAGTCGGAGAGGGACACGCCGACGACCGCCACCTTCCGCCGGGTACGAGTCCGGGTCCGTGTCATGAATCTGACGGTACATCAGATTCGGTGGACTTCGGCAGGGTGCGCAGAGCGTCACACCTCTGTGCATCTGGCCGTGGCCGCTCTAACATGACGCGCCGTCAGATGCGAAGGAGTGTGCTGCCCATGGACGCCACCTTCACCGCGGAGCAGGAAGAGATCCGCCGCACCCTCCGTGAACTCCTCCTCAAACGCTGTGGTCCGGAGGAGGTCAGGGCCGCCGTGCAGAGCGAGGGCGGGTACGACTCCGCGCTCTGGGAAACCCTGGCCCGGCAACTCGGGCTGCCCGGGCTCGCGTTGCCCGAGGCGTACGGAGGAGTCGGCTGCTCCGTCACCGAACTCACCCTCGCCAGTGAGGAGTTGGGGCGGAGTCTTGCTCCCTCGCCGCTTCTCGCCACGGCCGTGCTGAGCGCGCCTCTGCTGCTGGCCCTGGGGAGTGAGGGGCAGCGGGCCGCGCTGCTGCCCCGTATCGCCTCCGGCGAACTCACCGCCGCCCTCGCGGTGCCGGGCGCGAGCCTGACCACCGCCCTCGGGCTGACCGGCGACAACCGCGGTGACTGGGCGGGCGGCGGCCGCGCGGGAGGCGTACAGGCGCGCCGGACCGACGGCGGGTGGCGGCTGTACGGGCAGGCCGACCAGGTGCTCGACGGCCACAGCGCGGGCCTGCTGCTCGTGGCCGCGCACGCCGGAGGCTTCGCCCGCTCGCGGACCCTCCTCTTTCTCGTGAAGGACTCACTCGTGCAGGACTCACTCGTGCAGGACTCACTCGTGCAGGACGGTTCCGGGAGCGGGGGAGCGACCCGCGTGCGGCTCACCTCCCTCGACGGGACGCGGTCGCAGGCGCGGATCCAACTGCGGGACGTGAAAGCCGAGTTGCTGGGCGACGACGAATCCCCCGATGTGGCCGGGGCGCTCGCCGGCGTCGGTGACTCGGCCGCCGCCGTCCTCGCCGCGGAGGCCGTCGGCGCCGCCGACCGAGTACTGGAGCGGACCGTCGAATACGTCAAGCAGCGCGAGCAGTTCGGGCGCGCGATCGGGTCCTTCCAGGCCGTGAAGCACCGGCTCGCCGACCTCTACGTACAGGTGCAGGCGGCACGTTCGGCGGCGTACTACGCGGCCTGGGCGACGGGTGCCGGGGAGGAGCGGGTGGGCGGGCTCGCGCTGGCCCAGGCGCTGGAGGCGCTGCGGATCACCTCCTCCGAGGCCGTGCAGCTGCACGGCGGCATCGGGTTCACCTGGGAGCACGAGGCGCATCTGTACTTCAAGCGGGCGGCCGGCGACGAGCTGCTCTTCGGGCCGGTGCACCGGCTGCGGGAGCACGCGGCGGACGCGGCCCGGCTGTTCGGCGGCGGGGAGGTGGCGGTCTGATGGGCGCCGGAGTAGGAGTTCGTATCGTGCAGAGGGTGTCCTCGACACCCGCCTTCGCGAAGGTCGCGCCCCATCTCATCCCCGCGCTGGACCGCGCCGTCCACCGGCTCACCCGCGGAAAGGTCCTGCTCAGCGCCCAGATGCTGCCCGGCGTCATCCTCACCGCACGCGGCGCGAAGAGCGGACTGCCCAGGCGTACGCCGCTGGCCTGCATGCCGGAAGGAGGGAAGGGGAGGGAAGGCACGAGCTGGATTCTGATCGGGTCCAACTTCGGGCGTACGGACCATCCGGCCTGGACCGCCAACCTCCTCGCCCATCCCGACGCGGAGGTGAGCTGGAAGGGCAGGGACATCCCCGTCACCGCGCATCTTCTGCGGGGCGAGGAGCGGGACACGGTCTGGAAGGCGCTGCTGGAGTTCTGGCCGCCGTACGCGACGTACCAGGCTCGGGTCGATCGGGAGATCCGGCTGTTCCGGATCGTCCGGCGGGAGGCACCCGAGAGTCCCGGGGGTTCCGGGAACGCGACAGGCGGCAGCCCACCTGAGTGAACTGCCGCCTGCGTGACAGGACTTGTGCCTGGAAAGACCCGGCGTCCGGCGCGGGGTGCGGCGGACTACTTGGTCGGCTTCTTGCCGGTCACACCCAGATGCACCAACAGGGCGAGGTTCGGCTTCAGTTCGGCCTGCTTCACGCCCCAGGACTGGAAGCCCTTCTGGTGCGAGGCCACCGCCGCGAGCATCGCGACGAGGGAGCCCGCCATCGCGGCCGGGCTGACGTCCTTGTCGACCTTGCCCTTCGCCTGAAGCTCCTTGACCGTGTCCGTGAGGGAGTTGTTCACGGAGTTCAGGATCTTCATACGGATCTTGTAGAAGCGTTTGTCGCCCTCGGCGGCGCCCAGGTCGACGACTCGGAGGATGGCGTCGTTTTTGCGCCAGAACTCCAGGAAGCCGTCGACGAGTTCCTGGGCGGTCTGCCAGCCGGCCTTGCCGACCCAGGAGCGTCCTTCGAGGAGTTCGGTCAACCCGGCGCCCTCCGCCGCCATTTGCTCTGCAATCTCCAGGACGGCGCCCTCGACGTCCGGGAAGTACTGATAGAAGGTCGCCGGTGAAGTGCCCGCCTTCCGCGCGACGTCGATGACTTTGACGTCGCGGTAGGGCGAGGAGCTGAGCATCTCGCTGAGGCAGTCGAGCAGCTTCTGCCGCGTCGCCTGCCCGCGCCGACCGGCCACACGGCCGTCGACGGTACGCACTTGTCCTGTCATGCCGTCAGCTTACCGAGGGGTGATCGGAGCGCGATTCGGCCGACTGCAAATGGGGTGCGCGGGCTCTCGGAGAGGGTCTGGAGGAGGGGTGCCGCCCGCCCTGCGGGATGCGTGAAAGGCCGTTAGCTTGGCCGCATGGCTGGATCTGAGGCATCTGCCGGTTTCGCCGAGGGCGTCCCCTGCTGGATCGACGCCCAGCTTCCGGACGTCGAGGCGGGCAAGCGCTTCTACGGCGAGCTCTTCGGGTGGACCTTCGAGCCCTTCGACAAGACGGAGGAGGCGACCGGACCCTCCCCGGGCCCCTCAGGCCCCTCAGGCTCCCCGGGCTCCCCGGGCTCCCTGGAGTCCCCGGCCCCCGCGGCCTACGCCGGCCCCGGCCCGTACGCGGGCTCCGTACGGGCGCACCTCGACGACCGGCCCGTGGCGGCCCTCGTACCGAAGCGGGACGGGCGGATGCCCACCGTGTGGACGGTGTACTTCGCCACCCCGGACGCAGAGGACCTGGCCGGCCGGATCCTGGAGGCGGGCGGCCAGGTGATCACGGCACCGGTGCCGGTGGGCCCGTACGGCACGATGGCGCTCGCCGCCGACCCCGAGAGCGCGGTCTTCGGGCTCTGGGAGGGCGGCACGCTCCCCGGCTTCGGCAGACGGCACGGTCCGGGCTCCTTCAGCTGGGTCGAGCTGTACGCCCGCGACACGGCCGTCGCCGACTCCTTCTACACCGGTCTCTTCCACGACGCCCTCTTCGGCCCCGGCACCACCCGCGACTTCGGCCGGGTCCTGGTCACCGAGGCCTTCCCGGCCGAGATGCCGCCCCACTTCCTCGTTCACTTCGGGGTGCAAGACTGCGAGGCGCTGCTCGGGACGGTGGTGCGGCTCGGCGGACGGGTCCAGGCGCCGCCTTTCGACACGTCGTACGGGCGCGTGGCGGTCGTCACGGACAACCAGGGGGCGTCCTTTGCCCTGCTGCAAACTTGAAATTCGCGGTGCTTCAGCACTGAAGGGCGTACGAACGGCGTGCGCAAAGCTGCGAAAGGCGTTGAAAAACACCGGGCGGCGTTGAAAAGCAAGGCGAGTGCGAGCCTTTTGTCCCATGACGCGCCAAGACATCCCGATTCGGGCCCGGGTTCGCAACCGGGGCCCCGGCCAGGAAGAATCGGGGTGCGTGCCGCCGGAGCGGTTCGGTGGTGAGACGCTGCGCAGTGGCTGAAGCTGCGGCTGGAGCGGTGGCTGGAAGCGCGGCCGCGTACGGGGAGGTGGCAGGCAAGTGGTGGATCAGCTGACACAGCACGATCCGCGGCGGATCGGGCCGTTCGAGGTGCTGGGACGGCTGGGAGCCGGCGGCATGGGGCTGGTCTATCTCGCGCGCTCGGCCTCGGGCCGGCGGGTGGCGATCAAGACGGTCAGGACGGAGCTCGCCGAGGACCAGCTGTTCCGGGTCCGTTTCTCGCGCGAGGTGGAGGCGGCCCGTGCCGTCTCCGGCTTCTACACGGCCGCCGTGGTCGACGCCGACGCGCGCGCCGCCGTGCCGTGGCTGGCCACCGCCTATGTGCCCGCGCCCTCCCTCGAAGAGATAGTGACCGAGTGCGGGCCGCTGCCGGCCCAGGCGGTCCGCTGGCTCGCGGCGGGTGTCGCGGAGGCCCTGCAGTCCATCCACGGGGCCGGTCTCGTCCACCGCGACCTGAAACCGTCGAACGTCCTCGTCGTGGAGGACGGGCCGCGCGTCATCGACTTCGGTATCGCCTCCGGGGTGTCGAACACACGTCTGACGATGACCAACGTCGCCGTCGGCACCCCCGCCTACATGTCGCCCGAGCAGGCGAAGGACTCCCGCAGCGTGACCGGCGCGAGCGACGTCTTCTCACTCGGCTCGATGCTCGTCTTCGCCGCCACCGGCCACGCGCCCTTCCACGGCGCGAACCCCGTCGAGACCGTCTTCATGCTCCTGCGGGAGGGCCCGGACCTCGAAGGCCTTCCGGACGAGCTGCGCCCGCTCATCGAGTCCTGTATGCAGATGGAGGCGACGGGCCGCCCCAACCCGGCCGACCTCCAGGCCCAGCTCGCACCCCACCTCTTCGGTTCCGGCTCCGACGACAGCGGCACGGCGTCCGCGTGGCTGCCCGAGCGGGCCGTGGGCCTGATCGAGCAGCGCCGCGGCGGCCGCCCGGCGGCCAAGCCGTCCTCCGGCCGCAGCGGCGGACGCGGCGCCCCCGTGGTGC